>CAZFWD010000081.1:0-2746 GCA_964522535.1 uncultured Desulfonema sp. | reverse complement strand
TGGTTGATCCTTAAAGCGATGCGGGCGCCCGCATCGCTTTAAGGATCAACCACCGGCTCAGGTTCTCCAACAAAGACAGGCAGTACGTGGATTTTATCATCAGACACCATCTGCGGCCGCTGTTTCTCTTCACGGCCCACGCGCAGAACCGTTTGACCCGAAAGGCGGTCTCCCGGTTTTTTTTAAAATGCGGTCATCTCACCCCGGACTTGCTGCGCCATGCCGTTGCAGACAGCGAAGGCAAAGGGCATCATGAAAAAGCAGAGGCCTTCGCCGGGTTTGCGGCACACCTGATGAAAACCTACTTTCAGGAATTCCTTCCGGCTTCCATGGCCCCGCCGGTGATTCGCGGGCATGACCTGATCCGCGAATTCGGACTTGTGCCGTCCCCCCTGTTTGGAAAAATACTTGCGCATGTTCGCGCGGAATGCCTGGCGAACAACATTCGGAACCGAAAGGACGCACTGGAAATCGTAAGAAATTTTTTAAGCCTTCATCCCCCCTTGACAAGGGCGCCTCATTCTAATAAAGGTGATGCATTTTAAAAATCCGCCAAGGGCAATCATTTGATATAAATAAAACCAAAAAGGAGCAAGAACCATGAACGTTTTATTCTTCGGTCCCAACGGAAGCGGAAAAGGCACGCAGGGCGCGATCTTAAAGGAAAAATACAAAATTCCGCATATTGAATCCGGTGCCATCTTCAGGGAAAACATCAAAAAAGGGAGCGATCTGGGCAAACAGGCCAAGGCGTTTATCGACCGGGGCGATTTGGTCCCCGACGAGATCACGATCCCGATGATCCTGGACCGGCTGCAGCAGAAGGACTGCAAAAACGGCTGGCTGCTGGACGGATTTCCAAGGAACAAGAACCAGGCGGTCAAGCTCCATGAGGCCTTAAAGAACGTCGGGATCGCCTTGGATGTCGTTGTGGAAATCGTGCTGGACAGGGAAATCGCGAAAAACCGCATCATGGGCCGCCGGCTGTGTGTCAACGACAACAACCACCCCAACAACATCTTCATCGATGCCATCAAGCCCAACGGCGACAAATGCCGGGTCTGCGGCGGGGCCCTGATCACCCGCGACGACGACCAGGATGAGGCGGCCATCGACAAGCGGCACTCCATCTACTACGATTCTGAAAACGGCACCATGGCATCCGCTTACTACTTCAAAGCGCTGGCGGAAGCCGACGACGCGATGAAATACATCACCCTTAACGGTAAGGCGGGGGTCAAAGAGGTGACCGAAGAGCTGGTATCCAAGCTTTAGACGCCTTTCGAATATTATGGCCGCCTCTTTTTTCGTGCCCGTATTTCCTGATGCTGTATGAGGCGATACAATGGACGTAAGCGGCGGCAGGGATCGCCTGCCGAAAAAAGCCGACCTCCCTTGCGGCCCGCCCCTTTGTCGAGGCTTCTGTTGATTTTTGCGGATTTTATTGATACGGATAGATGAAAAAAAAATCCGAAACAAGCCGCCTGAAAAGGGGGTTATTCCCGAATCGGCCGTCTGACAACAGGAGAGGTGATGTACCGCGAAAATTATATTCAATCGCTCCGCTCGGAAATGGTGGCGACGGTTGAGGAGTCCCTGACCCCTGTGGCGCAGGAATACGGCTACAGCGATGTGCCGCTGGAAAGCACGATCAAATGGCGCCCCATGGTTCTCATTCTGGGCAACTACTCATCGGGAAAATCAACCCTGATCAACGAGTTTTTGGGCGCCGACATCCAGGCCATCGGCCAGGCGCCCACGGATGATTCCTTCACCATTCTCACCCATGACGATACCGTTCCGGACACCCAGGGCATTCGGGTGACCCAGGAGCGGGACGGCAAGTTTCTGCTCAACGACCCGGAGTACCCTTTTGAAATCCTGAAAAAACACGGCCAGCGGTTCGCCGCCCATTTCCGTCTGAAAAAAATCAATGCCCCGTTTCTGAAAAACCTTGCCCTGATCGATACCCCCGGCATGCTGGACAGCATCACTGAGCGTGACCGGGGATACGATTACCAGGAGGTGATCGGCGACCTGGCCCAGCTCGCGGACCTGGTCCTGGTGCTGTTCGACCCGCACAAGGCCGGAACCGTGAGAGAAGCCCACACCAGCCTTCGGGAAACCGTTTCAAGCCGGACCTACGAAGACCGGGTCCTGTTTGTGTTGAACCGGATCGATGAATGCGCCTCCCTGAGCGACCTGCTCCAGGTCTACGGCACCCTCTGCTGGAACCTCTCCCAGATCACCGGCAGAAAAGACATTCCGCCGATTCACCTGACCTACGCCTCCCGCGCCGCAAAAGCCCAGAACAGCCGATTCACCGAGGACCAGGGATTTCTCCGTCACCTGGAAAACCAGCGGGAAAAGCTGAAGGCCGCGATCCTGGAAGCCCCCCGGTACCGTCTCGACAACCTGGCCGGTTTTGTCGAGACCCACGCGGAGCGGATGGATCAGCTTCTGGAAGCCATTCTAAGCTACCGCCTTCGGCTCAGACGATTTAATTTCAAATTCGGCCTGATGGGATGTCTGATCAGCCTGATCGCCGGCGCCGGCGCGCTGTTCTACGGCCTTTCGGCAGGCCTCTTTCCATCGCTTGTTCACCCCGTCACCCTCGGCGCGGCGGGGTGCGTGTTTTTTGCGGGCCTTGGGTTCTGGGTGCTGCTCCCCATGCGCTATTTCAGATCCGCCTTTCACCGGAAAATCCTCAAAAACATCGACCAATTGATCCCTCTAAACACCCAGG
>CAZFWD010000080.1:0-5681 GCA_964522535.1 uncultured Desulfonema sp. | reverse complement strand
AATGGAAAAGCGGGTGGAATACGACCTGAGATACCTTCGGGAATGGACGGTTCTGCTTGATATAGAGATTTTGTTGCGGACGGTTTTTGTTTTTTTGTTTCAAAGAAAAGCCTATTGATGGGTGAATGTGAAAAGCCGCATGACGCTGATTGATTTTCTTGAGAAAAACCGGTCCCAGTGCCCGCATAAAGCGGCGTTTGTATACGAAGGAATAGAATACTCCTATGCATCGCTTTGCAAGGATTTGTTTTCCCTTGCGAATTTTTTTATCGAAATGGGCATCAAGAAGGGCGACCGGGTCTGCTGCATGATGGACAGCCGGTGCCCCGAACTGGTGATCTCTTTTCTGGGGATTGCTGCCGCCGGAGGGGTGGTCGTTCCAATTGATTGCCGCCAAACACGCGAGCAGGTGAACCGGCTTATGGGTCTTGTTGCGCCTTTTGCCATTATCACGTCGAGCAACCCGGAGGAATTGATTCCCGGGCCGCGTATCGACCTGCCTGATGAGAAAATCATTGTGATGGGCGGGGTGATAAATTATAACTATCTAAATTTTAATTATATAATTTCAAACGGCTCAAAAAACAGGCCTGGTGTCAATATTGAGGAAAACGATGTTGTTTATCTGAATCTGACCTCAGGGGTGACCGGCATGCCGAAATGCGCGGTAACCACCCATGCCAATATTTACTGGAACACCCGGGCCGCTGTCGAAGCCCTGAATTTATCGAAAGAGGATATCCATCTTTGCATGTTTCCGCCGTCGGTCCATCCCCATGAGCTTTTTGCCCGTTCAGTGTTTCTTGGGGGAACGGCCGTGTTCACGAACAACATCTCTCCAAAGACGCTCACAAGTGTGATTGAAGAAAACCGAGTGACCTGCATGATGGCCATTGCCCCCATCTATGGCAATCTGGTTCATTTTCACGGCCGCACCGATTTTCGTTTTAAAACGCTGAGGATCGCAGAGAGCGGCGGCATGCATGTGAACCCGGTGTTGGCCGAACAGTTCCGTGATCGGTTTAAAATTCCCATTGTCCCGGTATGGGGCAGTACTGAAACCACAGGGATCGCATTGGCGATGCCGGTCGGTGAGGATTACCGCGAGGGTTCCTGCGGGCGGGCTTGCCCATACTACCAGGCCAGGATTGTCGATGAGAATGGAAATGAACTCGGGCCGGATCAGACCGGGGAGCTGGCTATCAAAGGGCCGGGGGTGTGTTCCGGATACTTCAGAAATAACGATGCCACAACAAGACCATTTAGGGAGGGGTGGTACTGGACAGGGGACATGTTTCGAAAGGACAGGGATGGATATTATTATTTTGAAGGCAGAAAGTTCGGAATGATGAAGGTCGCCGGCATGAAGGTATTCCCCGTGGAAATCGAAAATGTCCTCATCAGACACCCTAATATTCAAGACGTGGTGGTTGTCAAGGAAAAGCATGATCTTTATGGTGAAGTCCCCAAGGCCGTCATTGTTTTGAAGGACGGCTTGGGAATTGACAAGAAAGAAATTATTTCTTTCTGCAGGGATAAGCTGTCAAGCTACAAGGTCCCTAAGGTCATCGAGATGAGGGATTCACTCCCCCGTACTCCCGGCGGCAAGATACAAATAAAAGATCTGTAAGGGAATAAAGAGGTTTGATGAAAACAAAGATGATCATTCTTTATGCGGAAAAAGAGCCGATGCCGGGGATCGAGAATCCAGGCCCCCATCAGTTGTATCGGAACCCGAGGCTTGCGGTGGAGGAGCGGGAGGCCGGGGAATTGAAGCCCGATGAAATTCGGGTGGAGATGATGTACGCGGGGATCTGCGGAACCGACGTTCATCTGGTTGAAAAGACCCCGGATAGCGGTTATATCAGAAGCTCTGCGCCCGCGGAGATTCCTGCTGTGGGCCGATGCATCGGGCATGAGGGTGTCGGCAGGGTGTTGGAGGCGGGTCGGGATGTGCGCAATATCAAGGCCGGCGCTTACGTCACCTTTGAGTCCATTATTGTCTGTCATTTTTGTGAGGTGTGCCGAAAAGGACAGTTTAACCAGTGCCGGAACGCAAAGTTATTGGGGCTGGAAAAAGACGGGCTTTTCGGAATTGTGGTGGATGTGCCCGCCATGCTGGCCCATGATATCACCCATATTGTAAAAACAGATACTGATTTTAAGGCAATGGCCTGTGTCGAGCCTGCCGGAGTCGCCTATGTCGCCTGTCAGAACAGCTGCATCAAGGGCGGAGACGTGGTCGTTATCTTTGGCGGCGGCCCTATTGGGTTGTTTTCCGCCCTGTTGAGCAGATCGATTTTTGGCGCATCCTCGGTCTATATTGTTGAACCAATTGAATTTAGAAGAAATTTTGCATCTTCCTGGTGCGATCGGGTTTATGACGTAGAGGAATTTTTCAGTTCTCCCCCGGCATATGCGGATGTGGTTATTGAAGCCTCCGGTGTCACGGAGAATGTCAACCGAATTTTTCGAAGGCTAAACGCCAATGCCCGGGTTATTTTTCTCGCCAGAAGCGGGTACCCACTAAAATTAGACGCCCTGGATCATATGATCACCAACGCCATCATCCTCAAGGGCTCAAGGGGGCATCTTTGCGGGGCCTTTTCCGATATATTGCGGCTTTATCAGCAGAACCGAATCCCCTTGAATGAAGTCGTGACAAATGTTGTCGATGGTGTGGAGGGGTTATGCGACCTTTTGAAAACTCCGGAAAACATACTGAGCACAAACTGTAAGGTGCTCGTACGCTTTTAATCATGAAACCTCATGAAGACATATAAAAGCGTCTGCCGGATATGCCATGGCGGATGCGGCGCAATTTTATTCGTTGAAGACGGCAAACTGGCAAGGGTCAAGCCGGACCCGGATTCCCCTTTTAGCAGGGGCCGAATGTGCATCAAAGGGCTTTCAACCCCTGAAATGATGTACCATCCGGAAAGGGTGTTGCATCCCCTGAAACGTGATGGTAAAAGGGGCGAAAATAAATGGCGGAGGATCGAGTGGGATACGGCCCTGTCTGAAATTGCCGATCGGCTGGATTTGATCCGGAGGCAGACAGGCCCGGAATCGGTGGCCGTCGGTCAAGGTACGGGCAGGCATCATTTCATGCATGTGATCCGGTTCGCCAACGCATTCGGTACCCCCAACTGGTATGAGCCGGGACTGGCCAACTGTTTTATCCCCAGAATAACCGTCAGCAACCTGACCTACGGCGGATTTGTGGTCGCGGATTATTACGGAAAAGTCAACCCGCAGACCATTTTGTTCTGGGGACACAATCCGGTCATCACCGGTCCGGACGGCGAGATTGCTTTCCCCGTTCGAGACGCATTGAAGGCGGGAAGCTTTGGTATTGCCGTCGATCCCAGAAGATCCGAAACCGCCAAACGGTGTAACCTGTGGCTGCCGATAAGGCCGGGCACCGACTGCGCCCTTGCCCTGGCCATGATTCATGTCATCATATATGATCAGATATTTGACAGGGATTTTGTGGAAAAATGGACCGAGGGCTTTGAAAGATTAAAAAAGCATGTGAAGGATTACACCCCTCAATGGGCTGAGGCGGTTTGCGGGGTGAAAATAAAAGATATTGTGGCTGCGGCAAGGCGGTATGCGGTCAGCAAACCCTCGGTACTGGAATGGGGGGTGGCCCTTGAGCAGAACGCGAACAGCCTTCAGACGGTAAGGGCTGTCTCCATTTTAAGGGGCCTTACGAGAAATATTGATATACCGGGGGGGGATATTTTTGGAATGCAGCGCGTGCGGCCCTATCCGGTTTTACGGGATAAACTGCCCAAGGATGCTGCGGCCAAGCGGATCGGCGGTAAAGAATTTAAACTGCTGGGGGGGTTCCGGGCGTATCTTCCGTCCGCGCATGTTCCGGGGATTTTTCACGCCATGCGGACAGGAGATCCTTATCCCATACGCGCGCTTTTGAATTTCGGCAGCAATCCCCTGGTTACGGTCGCCGATTCCAGGAAGGTGTATGACTCCCTCTTAAAGCTTGAGCTTATGGTGGTGGCCGATATGTTTATGACCCCGACGGCTTCCCTTGCGGATTATGTGTTGCCCGCGGCGTTCTGGCCGGAGGTCGATCAGATCATCGAAATTCCGTATGTGGCGGGAAATGCGGTCATGGCCCAGCAAAAGGTGGTTCAGGTGGGGGCGTGCAGACCGGATGAGGAGATATTAAATGAACTTGCAAAAAGATTGGACCTTCCTGGTTCCGAGCAAAGCCTGAAAGAGGTTTTGGATTATAGGCTTGAACCCTTTGGCATTACGTTTGATGAATTAAAGCAAAAAGGAATGGTAGCCGTCCCTCATCAATACTGGAAATACAGGGAAAGCGGGTTTAAAACCCCTTCAAAAAAAGTGGAATTGTATTCCCGATCCCTTGAACGGATGGGATATGCCCCCATGCCCACATATTCGGAGCCGCCCGAGAGTCCGGTTTCAACCCCAGACCTGGCAAAAGGGTTTCCCTATGTATTGACGACCGGGGCCAGGCGGAATGAATTTTTTCACAGCGAACACAGGCAAATCCATTCGTTGAGAAAAAGACGGCCGTTTCCGCTGGCAGACATTCATCCGAATACCGCGGCGGAAAACCAGATTGGTGACGGGGACTGGATGTATGTAAGCTCTCCACGGGGGCGTATAAAGATGAAGGCGCATGTGACGGATGATATTAAAAAGGGGGTCGTCAACATCGATCACGGCTGGTGGTTTCCTGAAAAAAAGCAGTATCTTTTCGGCGTGTTTGATTCCAATGCCAATGTGCTGACATCGGATTCCCCCCCCTATGATCCCGCATTCGGGTCCTACCCGCTCAGAGGAGGGTTATGTTCAATACAAAGGATTATGGAGGAAGCCGGTTCATGAAAAAAGGATTTTTTCACCTCATCGGGCTTTTGATTTCATTTTTTCTGGTCTCGTGTGCCGGCACCAAATCGGTCGGCACCTCAGACATTGAAAAGGGTGTTGCCATCGAAGAAACAGCGGCCGACAATTCAAAAATGACGTATATTTTTGGTCCGGGAGATGAGGTTTCCATCAAGGTGTGGCGCAACGATGACCTCAACCGAATAGTAAAGATCGATCCTTCGGGTAAGATTTATCTTCCCTTAGCGGGTGAAATTTGTGCCCAGGGGATGACGGTTTCGGAACTGCGAGCGGATATCGCCCTGCGGTTGTCAAAATACCTTGTCGACCCCCAGGTGGATGTCAATGCAACAGACATATCCAGCCAAAAGGTTTATGTTCTGGGAGAGGTCGAATCCCCGGGGACATTGTATCTGGAATCGGATATCCCCGTATGGGAGGTCATTTCCAGGGCCGGCGGGTTTACCGAAGATGCCGACAGGGAAAACCTCCTGTTAATAAGGGAAGAAAATGGTGCGGCCCGGGTAAGCGTTTTGACGGCGGCCGTAAAGAAGATTAAGGATGGCGATCCTGTTTTTGCTTCCCAATTGAGAAAGGGAGACATTATTTATGTCCCTGAAACCCGGATCGCCAGTTTCGAGCGGTTTATGGTGCGACTGCAAAATATCATCAATCCTTTTGTCACATTGGAAAGGGGCATTATTCTGTCGGATGAGGCCAGGGCGGTGATACGGGGAGAGAATGCTTATGACCGAGTGATAGTAAGTCCTTAATATTATATATTTATTATTTATTTT
>CAZFWD010000079.1:0-5086 GCA_964522535.1 uncultured Desulfonema sp. | reverse complement strand
GATTCCGGCAGGTTCAGGAACGGGCCGCCCGAGCCGGTCAGAAATATCTTTTTCACCGCCTGGCCGGGGTTTCCGGAAAGGCACTGGAAAATGGCGCTGTGCTCGCTGTCCACCGGCCGCAGATGGACCCCTTTTTGCCGAACCCTTTCCATGACGATATCCCCGGCCATCACCAGGGTTTCCTTGTTGGCCAGGGCGATGTCCTTGCCCGCGGAAATCGCCTCCAGTGTGGGAAAAAGCCCGGCCGCACCGACAATGGCGGAAACCACCGTATCCACCGGGCCGTAGACGGCCGCGGCCCGGTACCCCTCTTCCCCGTAGAGCACCTCGGTGTTGAGGCGGGGCGCCAGCCTTTCCTTCAACCGGCGGGCCCCCTCTTCTTCGGCCACCGCACAGATATCCGGATGAAACCGGCTGACCTGATCGGCCATCAGCTCAACGTTGTCCTTTGCGGTGAGCGCTTTGACGGAGAACCGCTCCGGAAACATCTCCACAATCCGCAGGGTGTTTCGCCCGATGGAACCGGTGGACCCAAGAATGGATAAACGCTGCATGCTTATGCCACCGAAAAAATATACGCTTTAAAATAATACGCCACGGGCGCGGCGAAGATCAGGGCGTCGATGCGATCCAGAAAACCGCCGTGTCCGGGAAAGATGCCTCCGGAATCCTTGACATGAGCGGCCCGCTTCAGGGCCGAGGCAAAAAGGTCCCCGGCCTGCCCGAACAGGTTGAGAAGAATAAAAAAGAGAAGCGCCGCCGGCCGGTTTACGTGCGGCAGAAAAAAGATCATAAACAGATACCCCACAAGAATGCTGGCCGCGAGGTTGCCGACCGCCCCTTCGACGGTCTTTCCCGGGCTGACAGCGGGGCAGAGCTTATGCTTTCCGAAATACCGGCCCACGTAAAAGCCCCCCGAATCCCCGGCAAAAACCAGAAACAGGATGAAAAATATCCAGGCCGATCCGTCGGTCCCGTTCCGGACCATGACCAGGGTGGAGAGCAGAAACGGAATGTAGATCACCCCCTGCATCTGCTTTGCCGCCAGCGTCAGGACCTCGGAGCCTTCCTCATATTTCGGCAATGCCAGAATCGCTGCGCCGACCAGGTTGAGCGTCAGCAGACAGAGGATCATTGAAAAATCGCCGATGTAGGCCGCGCCGATGATCAGCATGCCGATCAGCCATCCCCAGAGGGAGATTGGGGAAAACACCATCTTTCTGTTGCCGGAAAAGACGATATTGTAATACTCCCACAGGGTGCCGACGGAAAACAGCGCCACGATCAGCGCAAACAGAAGGGGCGAGCCCTTGTGAATCAGGGCGACAAATACCGGAATGAGGACGATGGCCGTCAACAGGCGTTTTAGGTGCATAACATCTTAATTCAACCTTCCGGGCCGACCTGTCCGAACCGGCGTTCCCGGGTCTGAAACTCCTTTAAAATGCGAATCAGTTCGTCTTTGGTAAAATCGGGCCAGAGGGTGCTGGTGACATGAATCTCGGCATAGGCGATCTGCCAGAGCATAAAGTTGGAAACCCGCATCTCGCCGCTGGTGCGTATCAGGGGTTCGGGATCCGGCATCCCCGCGGTATACAGGCGTCCGGCAAAATCCGCCTCTGAAAGCGCGCTCGGGTCAAGCCCGCCGGAGGCCGCATCGCGGGCGATCTCCCGCGCCGCCATGAGGATCTCCGCCCTTCCCCCGTAGCTCAGGGCAAGGCTTAAGCACATCCCGCTGTTATCCGCCGTCGCCGCCATGGTCCGGTCGATCTCATCGGCGACCTCGGCGGGAAGCCGGTGTTTCTGGCCGATGACATTAAAACGGATGTTGTTGTCGATCATCTCGTTTCTCTCGGACACCAGAAACCGCCTCAGCAGGGACATCAGGGCGCTGACTTCGGTTTTGGGGCGCTGCCAGTTCTCGGTGGAAAACGCGTACAGACTGAGATACGACAAACCGATTTCCCGGCAGGTCCGCACCACCATGCGGACGGTGTCGGCCCCCTTTTCATGCCCTTTGATGCGGTTGAGCAGCCTTTTTTTCGCCCACCTGCCGTTCCCGTCCATGATCACCGCCAGGTGCGAAGGCAGCTTCGACCGGTCCAGACCATAGCTATCGGAAGGGTTACTGCTCAAGGATTTCCTTTTCTTTTTCCCTGCAGATGGCGTCGATTTCCTGGATATGCTCATCCGTCATTTTCTGGACCTGATCCTGGGCCTTGAACACATCGTCCTCCGAGGCGTCGCCGTCCTTCTTCAAGTCCTTGAGCATGTCCTTCACCTCTCTGCGGATGTTCCGGACCGCCACGCGGTGCTCCTCGCATACCCGGCCGACCTGCTTGACGATCTCTTTTCGTCTCTCCTCGGTCAGCGGCGGAATGGCGATCCGTATGATCTTTCCGTCGTTTGAGGGTGTGAGTCCCAGGTTGGATTTGAGGATCGCCTTTTCAATCTCCTTGATCACCGACACATCCCAGGGCTGGATGCTGATCAGGCGGCTTTCCGGAACGGCCAGTGTCGCGGTCTGGTTTAAGGGGGTGGAGGTGCCGTAGTAATCCACCCGAATATCATCCAGAATACTCAGGGATGCCCGGCCGGTCCTGATTTTATTGAGCTCATTTTTCAGGGACGCGATGGACTTGCCCATCTTCTCTTTTGCCTCATGCTGAATCTCTCGTATCATGATCGCTCACCTGTGCCTTGACGAAAATGGTTGTTTCCGGTCGCCGGCAACAGCGCCTTATCCCTTCCGCGCCTCATCGAATATGCGTGTGCCGATCCCTTCCCCGCACACCACCCGCCGAATATTTCCCTTGACCTTAAGGTTGAATACGACCAGCCGAAGATGGTTGTCCATGGCAAGGGATATGGCCGTGGCGTCCATCACGCTCAGCCGCCGTTTGAGGACCTCCATGTAGCTTATATCCGTGATGAAACCGGCGGCCGGGTTCACCTCCGGGTCCGCGTCATACACCCCGTCCACCTTTGTCGCCTTCAGCAAAACATCCGCATGAATCTCCTGGGCGCGAAGCACCGAGGCGGTATCTGTGGTGAAATACGGGTTGCCGGTGCCCGCCGCAAAGATGACGATCCGTCCCTTTTCCAGATGCCGAATCGCCCGCCTGCGGATGTAGGGCTCGGCCATCTGATGCATGGATATGGCGGACTGGACCCGGGTGGGTATGCCCACCGCTTCCAGGGCGTCCTGGAGCGCCAGGCTGTTCATCACCGTGGCGAGCATTCCCAGGTAATCCCCGGAGGCCCGGTCCATCCCCTTGGAGGCGGCGGCCATGCCCCGGAAAATATTCCCGCCGCCCACCACGATGGCGATCTGAACCCCCAGATCATAGGCCGACTTCGTCTCCGCGGCCATGTAACGCAGCATATCCACGGAAATGCCGTACTGCTTCTCGCCCATTAAGGCTTCCCCGCTCAACTTCAGCAGGACCCTTTTGTATATTGAAGCGGCCACGGCTTACTTTCCGCCGATCTGAAACCGGGCAAAACGGCCGATGGTGATCTTTTCCCCGGTTTTGGCGATCAGGTCGTTCAACACATCGGCGACCTTCAGACTGGTGTCCTTCACATAGACCTGCTCCATCAAACAGCTCTCGGCGTAAAACTTTTTCAGTTTGCCCTCAATGATCTTGTCGAGCATTTTTTCGGGTTTGCCCATCTCAAGCGCCTGCTGCCGGTAGATCTCCTTTTCCCGGTTCACCGCGGCCTCGGGCAGGTCCTCGGGAACAATCGACAGCGGGTTCGAAGCGGCGATCTGCATGGCGATATTTTTAGCAAATTCCTTGAAATCGTCGGTCTTGGCGACAAAATCGGTTTCGCAGTTGACCTCCACCAGGACCCCGATTTTACCGCCCATATGAATGTACGCCTGAACCACCCCTTCGGAGGCGATCCGGTCCGCCCTTCGCTTGGCGGTGGCCAGGCCCTTTTTGCGCAGGTAATCGGTGGCCTTTTCAAAATCCCCGTCACACGCCACAAGGGCTTCCTTGCAATCCATGATCCCGGCTCCGGAACTCTCCCGAAGCTGTTTAACAAGCTGCGCGCTGATATTTGCCATGTTCTACTCTCCCGTGGTTTCAGAGTCAACGTATGCTTTCGTCTGGTCCGCTTCATCCGCCGTCAGGCCTTTTTTTTCCTTTCTCGGCGTCGCTTTTCGAATCACCTCCACGACCGGCCCTTTGGACCCGTCGGAGACGATGCGCCGTTCGACCGGTCCGGACGGTTCAACGCTCGCCTCGGCCGCCGCGGCCTTTTCAACCTTGTCCGCCTCGGCCTGTTCCTTTTCGGCCCGGCGTTGCGCCCCTTCAATACAGGCATCCGCAATGCGGGAGGTAAGCAGATGAATCGCCCGTATCGCGTCATCGTTGCCCGGAATGATATGATCGATCAGGTCCGGGTCGCAGTTGGTGTCCACCGCCGCAACAATGGGAATGCCGAGGCGACGCCCCTCGGCAACGGCAATGGATTCCTTTTTGGGATCAATGATGAAAAGCGCCCCCGGCAGCGATCGCATGTTCTTGATGCCGCCCAGGGTGCTGTCAAGCCTGGCCCGCTCCTTCTGAAGCCCCAGCCGCTCCTTCTTGGGGTAAAGATTGATGGAGCCGTCGTTGTCGATGGCGTTTAAATGGTTGAGACGGTCGATGCTTTTTTTCATGGTCTGGAAGTTCGTCAGCATGCCGCCCAGCCACCGGTTGTGCACGTAAAACATCTCGCACCGGTTCGACTCCTCGTAAATGGCTTCCCGGGCCTGTTTCTTGGTGCCCACAAAAAGCACCGATTTTCCGCCGGAAACGGTTTCGGTGATGAACCCGCAGGCCGCCTTGAACATCTTCACCGTCTGCTGAAGATCGATGATATAGATGCCGTTTCGCTCTCCGAAGATGTACTTCTTCATCTTCGGGTTCCAGCGCCGGGTCTGATGGCCGAAATGCACCCCGGCTTCCAGAAGCTCCTTCATCGTGACGTAACTCATGTGTTTCTCCTTTAACGTTTAGGTTTTTCCCACCGCCCGCGTCATCCCGCTCGCGAACTTTCACGATGAAAGCACCCGGCAAGCGGTCCCAAGGCG
>CAZFWD010000078.1:0-11769 GCA_964522535.1 uncultured Desulfonema sp. | reverse complement strand
TCAAGCGGCGTGGCGTGGCGGTCAAGCCGATCTGGGCAGCGGCGGCGGTACGGGTGAGCACCTGCGACCACTTGCCCCAGGCCGAGCGGTGACACTCGTCGATCACGACGTGCGTGAAGTAATTTTCGGGGTAGAAGGTGGTCAGAAAACTGGCATCGCCTTCGTCGGCGTCGATGCCGAGGGTCTGATAGGTGGCAATGTGAATGCGGGCGTTTTTGGCGTTGTTTGTACCGTCCGCCTTGCGGAAGACTTCAGCGGCATCGGCCCCAAAAACATTCTGAAATGCCCTGAGCGCTTGCGACCGCAGTTCATCCCGGTCGCAAACGAAAAGCGCGCGCTTGAGTTGCCCGGCGTCGGCAGCGCGCTTGAGGAGATTCACGGCGATGAAGGTCTTGCCGGAGCCGGTGGCCAGGGAAAGCAAAGCACGTTGAGGTTTCTCGGCGAGAGCACACCGTGCAAACTTTTCGAAAACGGCGCGAATAGCAGCATCCTGGTAGTAGCGCCGCGTTCCTTCGCCACCCGTGTAAGGCTGAAGGAGCGGCTTTGCCTGCGGCGTGACAAGCGAGAATCCCATCTTCTCCTCATAACGCGTACGCAGTTGCTCAGGGCTCGGGAAGTTAGATAGCGGGCGCGGATCGCTTGTCAGGCCCGTGAAGTTGTCGAACTCGACAAACATGTGCCCGTTGGATGAGAACACGAAAGGCACGTTCAATCGCCTGCATGCGGCGTATCCCTTGGCCTGGTCGAGTCCATGTCCCGGGGGGAGTGTGTCTTTCTTCGCTTCGATGAGGGCAACGGCGACGGGTTGCGTGTCGGGATTGATCTTCACGCGAAGGACGTAATCCACCTTGCCGCGCGAGCGGCGGCGGGCCTTGCCGCCGATAATCTCAACGGCCCCGGCCGTCTCCTCGCGGCGGATCAGATCTTCCGTCCATCCGCACTTGTGGATGGCGGGGTCAATGAGCTTGGCTCTGGTATCGGCTTCGCTTAATGACATTTAATCACTTCTTCATGGGCATAGCAGCAAGCTCAGCCGCGCCGTCCTTTACGTTGGCTGGGGCAGTAGGTTATATTGCCTCTGTTTCCCATATAATTTCATTTCCGCGACGAACCCAGTAGGGCTTGCAATTATGTTCCCATGCAAGTCTTGATAATTCTTTAGGATTTATTTTTTCCGTCGATTCGAAAACCAAATCCTTAAATTCACCATCACCGTGATAAAGCTTCCATTTAATAATTGCAGGTTCGGATTCTATAATTGCATTAACACAAGAATTTATTTCATGTGGATACGGACTGCGAATTTGTATCGTAAACACGAAGTTGGTTGTTCGAGGAGTCCAATCATTTTTAATTTGATAAAAAACAACTATACTTGCAGCTACTGAAGCAATAAGTGTAATTGCTGGCTCGAAACTCGGGTCGAAGATTAACCATAGCAATGATAAAATTGTTGATGATAGTGGCACAATCAACGATCTATAGCGATGAAAAGTTTGCATCATTACCTCTATGGGAATATAAGAAAAAATTATACGTCGCCATGTAAAACACCCCGTTTCCCCTGATTGTCGCCCATTTTATATTTTTATCCTACTGAAATATCAACCTTTTTAGCAATAAATGAGGCCGTTTTCAAATAGGGAGGTTCTGTGCTCCGGGTTATTCATATGAGGATGTCCCTCATTCCCGCCGGTTCTGAATTCCGGAAATTCAGATATAGCTCACGCCCTCTTCTTTGGGGCTCTGCGTTGATTCCTTAAACGACTCGTAGGTTTCCCAGAAATCGTTTTTCAGTTTCTCCCAGGCTTCAGCCGAGCCGTCCTTGAGCGCCTTTAATTTTTTGGACAGCTCCTCGCGGTTTTCTTTCATGGCTTCCAGCGCTTTCTCAGCCTGTTGCCGCGCCTCCTGATCCATTTCGTTCCATTTTTTTTCCATTTCCGTTTTTAATTCGGAAATCTTCTGGTCCATTTCTTCCATGGCGGTTTTCGCTTCTTCCATGAATTTGTCTTTCTGCGCTTCGGCGTATTGTTTGGCGGCCTGGGCCGCTTCACCGGCCTCCTTCTGAACATCCTCAAGGCTGGTCTTCTGATCCGGCGCCGGTTGAGCTTCCTGCAGGGTTGTCTGCTGATCCGGCTCTGGGGCGGGTTCCGTGCAGCCGAAAAGAGAGATTCCCATCAGACAAAAAATAAACGCACACCCCAAAAAAAGTCGCTGTCTTTGGTTGACCATCTTCCACCTCCTTTACCGGCCGAAAAGTTTAAGGCCGGCTTATTTAATTGTGTGTTCCATCAATATTCCTTTAACGCCTCATCCAGACTGCCGTCGGGCAGCATCCAGTCCGGGTGATATTGGCCGTTCTCTTCCATGTGGTACCGGACGCAGCGATGCCAGTCCCCCTGGCAATACGCCTCGATCCAGGTTTTGTTCAGCAGGCCTTTTCTGTAAAACCGCCGCATGGGGCAGAGGGGATACCACTTGCACTGGTTTTGACTCATGGTCTTTTTTAGCATTCTGCCGATAAAAAAACGAGGTTTTTTGAATAACCGTGAAAAAACCGGCCGAGCCTATCCTTGCCGGCGGATTATTTACCATTGGAATTTAGGGGAAAAGGCGCTATATAAATGGACAAAAACATAAAAACCGGCCGGGATAAAAAAATATGACTCACAGGAGGACATCATGCTTAAACTCGGAGAGAAAGGCGCCATTATCCAAAAGGACAAAGAAACCTATGCCATAGCGCCGCATATTCCCTGCGGTGTGGTGACGCCGGAACTGCTGCGACGGATCGCGGATGTCGCTGAAAAATACCAGGCCCAGGCCCTGAAAATCACCGGAGCCATGCGGATCGCCATCGTGGGCATCAAGGAAGAGGACATTGATAACGTCTGGAAGGACCTGAGTCTGGCCCCCGGGGCCGCGGTGGGGCTTTGCGTCCGCAGCGTTCGGGCCTGTCCGGGAACCGCCTTTTGCAAGATGGGAAAGCAGGACGCCCTGGGCATGGGCATGAAGCTGGATCAAAAATACCACGGCATGAACCTTCCGGGCAAATTTAAAATGGCCGTGTCCGGCTGCAACATCGACTGCGCGGAATCCTGGGTTCGGGATGTGGGGCTTTCCGGCCGGGCCGAAGGGTGGACCCTGGTCATGGGAGGCAACGTGGGGTCCAGCCCCCGGATCGCCCAGGAACTGGCCGCCGGCTTAAGCGATGATCAGGCGCTTGAAAAAATCGAACAGGTCATCGCCTATTACCAGGAAAACGCAAAAAAAGGCGAGCGTCTGGGAAAGATGATTGATCGCATCGGGTTTGACGCGGTAAAGGCTGCATTGGCCTGATCAAACTCACATTCGGGGCGTTTTTCGAGGCCGCCCGATGTCATACCGTCAACCTTTTGAATGATCGGGGAGGTGATTCACATGGAAAACAGCTATGCTGAACGGCCCTGGCGAAGGCTTCAGGACCTGGTCTGTCTGCCGGAAACACTGGAATACCCTGAAACAACCTACACGGACTATTATCTGTACCGGCCGGCCGAGAAGTATCCGGATAACCTGGCGGTGGTCTTCATGGATTATGAGATGACTTTTAAGGAGTTGGAAAACCATGTGGACCGGTTCGCCACGGCCCTAGCGGATCTGGGGCTCAAAAAGGGGGACGTGGCGGCCACCGTGATGGTGTCTTCCATACAATTCGTCATTTCGGATCTGGCCATACCCCGGGTCGGCGCGGTGCACGCGCCCATGAGCATCCTGGATTCCGTGGATGATCTCGCGGCAAAATTCGACCTGGTCAAGCCTGAGGCGGTGATCTGCACCCGCACCAACCTGGAGGATCGGGATATTCTGGGAAAGGTGGAAAAGGCCGCCGAGCGGTCCGGGATCAAAACCATCATTTTGACAAAGGCCGAAGACTATTGCTCGCACCCCCCTGAACATGAGACGGAACCAGGCATTCTCTGGTTTACGGACCTGATCGACAAATACCCGCCCGAGCCGCCGAATGTCGCCATTGATGTCAGAAAAGACACGGCCATGGTGATTTTCACCGGAGGCACCACGGGCACGCCCAAGGCCTGCATGTTCCCCCATTTCAGCCTGGTCTCAACCGCGGTCAACGTCAGCGGAACCCTTATGCCGCCGTTTCTGGTTTCCCTGCTGGAGGGATTAAACCGGGTGATCGTGCCGCTGCCCCTGTTTCATATTTTAGGGCATCACGGCGCACTTCAGCAGCTCAGCCATGCCTGGACCATCCTGCTGCAGAAGGACCCCAGGGACTACAAGGAATACCTTCGGCTGGTCAAGCAGTATCATCCCGCCATCAATATCGGGGTGCCGAATCAGTTCATGCGGCTGGCCAGGGAACAGGGGGCTGAAGATCTCGGGTTGACGGGGATTTCCAGCGGGGCGCCCCTGCATCAGGACACCGGCCGGAAGTTTACGGAAAAGACAAAAAGCGCCATTGGGCAGGTCTATGGGCCCACGGAGGTGGGCGGAACCACCACCCTGGTTGCCCTGGCCGACCTGGCCCTGCCAGCCATGGGCAGCTACGAAGCGGTGGGCAGAGCGTTTCACATTTTAGATAAGGTCGTCAAAACGCCGGGGATTTTGAAACTGCTCAAGGCGGTGCTGCGCGCTCTCGGCCCTGAGCGGCTGGGAAAGAGCACGGCCAACTTCACCAAAAAGAGCGCGGTAAAGGCGGTTAAAACCGATACCGCCGAGAAAAGAAAAACCGCCGGCTCCATCGGGATCGTCAACGTGGACTGCGAGATCAAGCTTTTGGATATGGCGACTGGAGAAAAGATCCCCATTCCCCGGGTGGTCAAGGAAAATTTAAGCGGCGAGCTGTGGGTCAAGGGTCCGGGAAGGATGTCCGGTTTCTGGCCGACGCCGGGTTCCGGCATTGACGAGGAAGGGTTTGTGGCTACCGGGGATGTGGCCACGGTGGACGATACCGGGCATGTCTACATTGTAGACCGGTCCAAGGACATGGCGCTGGTGGGCGGGTTCAACGTCTATACCGGCGAGATCGACAAGCTGCTGGCTGCGTATCCGGGGGTGGATGAGGTCGCCACCATCGGGGTTCCCGATCCGGAAAAACCCGGCAGCGAAAGAATAAAGGCCTTCATCGTGCCTTTGCCCGGATACGAGGACAAGATCAAGGCCCAGGAGGTCATCGACTACCTGAAAGGAAAGGTGGCGCCCTACGCGGTGCCCAAATCCGTGGTCTTTATGACCAGGGATCAGCTTCCCCGCACCACCGCCGGCCTCGACAAGGTGTCCAAGCGGGTGTTGAGGCAGCAGGAGATTCAAAAGCAGGAAAAGGCGTAAGTCCGGCGGTCAGGCCGATTCGGTAAAAAGGAAAATGCGTGTGGTAAACAGGTTGTTTGTTTTTATGGTGGTTTTTTCTTTAGCGGCCTCCGGGGCAGCCGCAAGGGAGATCGGCGGAAAAAACCTGCCCGAGACCCTGCAGGCCGGCGATAGCGTACTGCAGTTAAACGGCGCCGGTATTCGAACAACATTTTTCGTATCGCTTTACGCGGCAGGGTTGTACCTGACGCATCCCCTGCGGGACCCGCAGAAAATCATGGATGCGGATGAACCCATGGCAATTCGCATGCACATGATGACCGGCCTGATGACCCCCGGCATGATGGCCGATGCCCTGCAAGAAAGTCTGGAGGAGGTCGCCGGGGAGGATTTTGAGACCATTCGGGAGCGGACGGAAGCCTTTATTCGCGCCCAGGACGTCAAGGTCGGGGATGACGATATCTGCGACTATGTCTATGTTCCGGAAGAAGGTTTGAGCGTATATATCAACGGCGAACGCAAGGCCGTGTTGAAGGGGCTGGACTTTAAACGGGCGGTGTTCGGCATGTGGCTTTCCGACACACCCTGCGATAAGGCCTTGAAGCGGGATTTTCTCGGCGATTAGGTGGATGCGGGTCTATGCGTCCACCAGCTCGCATACCATGTTTAGGGTTTTTTTCAGAGACATGCGGCTGGTGTTGATCACGAGATCATACAGATTCGGGTCGTTGTAGTTTGCTTTATCGAACAGTTTATAGAGGGTGACCCGCCTTTTTTCACCTTTGAGAACAGCCGCCTTCGCTTTGGCCTCGGTCAGGTTGTATTGCTTTTGCATAAAAGCGATTCTGTACTGCATGTCCCCCACCAGCAGGATATGAAAGGCGCCTTTAAACTCCTTGAGAATATACTGCCCGCCGCGGCCCACCAGGACGACATTATCTTCAGCGGCCAGCTTGAGCATGACCTCCTGAAGGGTTTGGATGTAGACCTCCTCATCCATATATCCTCTGTTATCGCCGGTCAGACGCTCGATATAGCTGCTCGATATCAGGGTTGAAATGACTTTGGACAGGGTGCTGCCGGCGGTTTTTTCCATGGAAATGACCGCGCCTTTTGAGACCCTGGCATGCTTTGAGATCTCCTGAATAATCAGGTCATCAAAAAGCCGGTAACCCAGACGCTTGGATATCAGTTCTCCTAAGGTCCTTCCGCCCGCGCCGAATTGTCTTGAGATGGTGATAACCGCCATGATTTAACCCCTCTTAAAATATATTCAAAAATATCAAACAGGTCAAAAAAAAACAATCAAAAACAACGCACAAAAAGCATGGATCCGTAAATCGTCTTCGCCACGGTGCGAAAATTAAGGGCGTTGCGATGCGCGGGTGTTGAAAAAAATGATTCGGCAACATAGAATAGATTGCAACGGCAAGGCTTTGATTGTCAAAACCGGAACCGGAAAGAGAATATGCGCCAGCCGACCGACATCACCGCTCTGATGAAAAGGATCGAGGACCTGTTGCCCCGGGCCATGCAGGCGGACCGCCATGCGGCGCTTCGGGAGATTCGCAGGATCGAACGGATGCGAAAGCCTTTGGCAACAGGCATGGCCCAAAGGATCAGCAGCCTGGAAAAGCGGCTGATCCTTTCCGCGCAAACCCGGCTGAACCGCCGGAACCGCCGTCCGCAACCCACCTATGACGGCGGCCTTCCCATTCTCGCGAAAAGGGATGAGATTATCCGCGCCATTTCCGCGCACCCGGTGGTCGTGGTTTCCGGAGAAACCGGATCCGGAAAGACCACCCAGCTGCCCAAGTTCTGCCTGGAGGCGGGCAGGGGCGTGGAGGGGATCATCGGCTGCACCCAGCCGAGGCGGATCGCCGCGGTCACGGTGGCCCATCGCATCGCCGAGGAACTCGGGGAGGTCCCCGGGCAATCGGTGGGGTACCAGATCCGGTTTCAGGAGCGCTTTGACAGAAACCAGGGCTTTATTAAGGTGATGACCGACGGGATCCTTCTGGCCGAGCTTGCCCATGACCGGCATTTAAACGCCTACGATACCTTAATCGTCGATGAGGCCCACGAAAGAAGCTTAAATATTGATTTCATTCTCGGGGTGTTGAGGGGGCTCTTAAAGCGCCGCAGGGATTTGCGGCTGATCATCACCTCCGCCACCATCGATACGGTGAAGTTTTCCGAGGCCTTTGATCATGCCCCGATCGTCGAGGTGTCGGGCCGAATGTATCCGGTGGAGGTCCATTATCTGGCGGACCGGACCGATGACGAGGCGGAAGAGTTGACCTATGTGGAGAAGGCGGTCGAGGCGGTGGACGATATCGCGGTCAAGACGCTGATCGGGGATATCCTGGTGTTTTTGCCCACCGAGCAGGACATTCGGGAGGCCTGCGAGACCCTGGAAGGCCGGAAATACCGTAATACAAGGATTCTGCCGCTGTTCGGACGGCTTTCCGCGACGGACCAGCTCAAGGTTTTTGCCTCCGGTTCAGGCCGGAAAATCATTGTGGCCACCAACGTCGCCGAAACCTCCATTACGGTGCCGGGCATTCGGTATGTGGTGGACACCGGCCTGGCCCGCATATCGCGGTATGATTCCCGGTCCCGGACCACCGCCCTGCCGATCCTGCCGGTTTCGAAAAGCAGCGCGGACCAGCGCAAAGGCCGGTGCGGACGCGTGGAAAACGGGGTCTGTTTTCGGCTTTTTTCCGAAGCGGATTACAACAGCCGGGAGCCGTTTTCAACCCCGGAAATCCTGAGGGCCAACCTGTCCGAGGTGATCCTGCGGATGATGGCCTTGAAGCTCGGAGAGGTCCAAAAGTTTCCGTTTATCGACCCTCCGCCGGCAAAACAGGTCAAGGACAGCTTTGATCTGCTGCTTGAGTTGGGCGCAATCGCGCCGGCCGACCGGAAACAGAAAGGAGGCGCCCGGTTTCGCCTGACCCCCCAGGGAAGGCTGATGGCAAAAATCCCCTTAGACCCCCGTCTATCCCGAATCCTCATCGAGGCGGACCGCCATGGCTGTTTGAATGAGGTGGCGGTCATCGCCTCGGGTCTCACGATCATGGATCCGAGGGAGAGGCCCGAGGACGACCGGGAAAAGGCCGAGGCCGCCCATGCACGGTTTACTGATTCGGCCTCGGATTTTATCAGCCTGTATAAGCTATGGACGGCCTGTTTCAATCCCTCCGACCGAGGGCGGGGGTTTATTCGCGCGAGAGACCTGAGGGTGTTTTGTAAAACCAACTACCTGTCGTTTAAACGGATGCGGGAATGGCAGGATGTTCATGAGCAGGTGCTGGGGGTGCTGGAGGAATCGGGGATTGACCTTAAGGCGGGAGGTCGGTTGTCGGAAACGGCTGAAGCGGAAGCCGGGTTTTCGCCCCTGTATGCCGCGATCCACCAATCCATTCTAAGCGGTTTTTTAAGCAACATCGCCCATAAGAAGGAGAAAAATATCTACCAGGCCGCCAAGCAGCGGGAGGCGATGATTTTTCCGGGGTCCGGGCTGTTCAACAAGGCCGGGGCGTGGGTGGTGTCCGCCGAGATGGTGGAAACCTCCCGTCTTTTCGCCCGAACCGTGGCCAATATCGACAGCGCCTGGCTGGAACCCTTGGGCGGGTCCCTGTGCAGGCGCAGCTATTCCAATCCCCGCTGGGAAAAACGCCGGGAAGCCGTGGTGGCCGACGAACAGGTCAGCCTGTTCGGGCTGATCATCATTCCCCGGCGGCCGGTCCTGTTCGGGCCGGTGGATCCTGAGCGTGCGACGGAGATTTTCATCAGGTCCGCCCTGCTTAAGATGGATGTTAAAACGCCGCTTTCCTTTATGTCCCACAACCGCGCTTTGATCGACTCCGTGAACGACATTGAAAACCGGATCCGCCGCAGGGATCTTCTGGCCAGCGAGGCGGATCTGACGGCGTTTTACAAGGAAAGGCTCGGTCTCGTGTACGACATGGCCGGCTTAAGGAAGAAGATCAAAGCGGCGGAAGGGGATGATTTTCTGCGCATGAAGCTCTCCGATGTTCTTGCGGTCGACCCGGACCAGTACGCCCTTTCCCAGTTTCCGGACTCCCTTTGTCTGGGCCGCAGGGAGTACCCTTTAATCTACCGGTTCGAACCCGGCCGGGCCCAGGACGGGGTCACGCTGAAGGTTCCGATAGTTGAATCGTCGGCGGTTCCCGTGGAATCCACGGACTGGATCGTGCCCGGGCTGCTTGAGGAAAAGGTCACCGCCCTGATTCGCGGTCTGCCCAAGCCTTACCGGAAGCGGCTGGTGCCGGTTTCCCATACCGTCGGCGTGATCATGCGGGAGATGCCGAAATACAAAGACTCTCTTGTCGGAAGCGTAAGCCGTTTCTTAAATGAGCGGTTCGGCGTGGATGTGCCCGTATCCGCATGGTCGGAAGACGCGCTGCCGGAGCATCTGAGGATGCGGATCAGCCTGACCGATTCGGCGGGCCGGGAGATTCAAAGCAGCCGGGACAGGGGGATTCTGCGCGGTCCTGCGGACCTGGAGATTGACGGGTTTGAAGCGGAGCGGAAAAAGAGAGAAATTACGGGGCTCACGCGCTGGACGGTTGAGGATCTTCCCCGCTTCATCACCCTGGAAGGGTCTGGCGGAAGCCTGTTTCCGGTCTATTTGGGCCTGGAAAAGCAGGACAATCATGTCAACCTTCGCCTTTTCAAGGATCAAGCCGCTGCCGAGGCCTCCCATCGGCAGGGGGTGGGTCAGCTTTGCCGGTTATGCCTTGCCAAAGAAATGACATTTCTGGAAAAATTTTTGACCCTTTCCCTGGAACGGGAAACGGCCGCTGTTTATTTCGGGGGCCGGGCCAGGGTCGTTGCGCGGCTGGTCGACCGGGTTGTCGCCGATATGCTTTGCCGGGATATCCGCACCAAATCGGAATTCGACGCCCACGCGGAGGCCGCGGCCGGCCGGGTTCTTTCGGCCGGCCGGGAACTGACGGCTAAAGTGATGCCGGTGATTCGGGCTTACGGAGCGGCCCGCGCGAAAATCGACGCGCTTAAAACCGCAAGCATTCGAAACCTCCTGGCAACCGCCCTGCTTTGCGAACTTGAACACGACCTTTCGCGCCTGGTGCCGGAAAGCTTTATCGCGCTTTACGGGACCGACCGAATGCCCCATCTGGTCCGATATGTTCGAGCGGTCATGCTGCGGGCTGAGCGGGGGGTTTCGAATATCGAAAAGGACCGAATCAAGGCGGCCCGGGTGAAGCCGTTTATCGAAACCTTAAACGCCGTAGTCGGCAGTCTTCATTCCGGAACCTCTTTGGCCAAACGGGAAGCCTTGGAAAAGCTGTTCTGGATGATTGAGGAATACAAGGTTTCTGTTTTCGCCCAGGAACTTAAAACCGTCCATCCGGTTTCCGCAAAGAAGTTAAACGCCCAGATTAAGCAGATCGAACGCTTGGTGTAGGCGGGGTTATTCCTTTCCGTTGCGGCCGGCCTTATCACAGGGGGGTCATCGCCGCCGGTTTGGGGTGGAACGGAATGATCAGGTGGTATACCCCGTATTCCAGGGTGGCCTTCACCTCGGCCTCGCCCTTTTCAAATACCCGCATCATCTCCTTGTTTCCCGGGAGCACGTCCGCGGTGAATCCGATCAGTCCCCGTTGTTTCGCGATTCGAATCAGCATGTTGTAAAGGTAGGTCGCGATCCCAAGCCCCTGATAGGCCTCATCCACGACAAACGCCACATCCCCGTAAAGGCTTTTCGGGTCCTTGACGTATCGGGCTTCGGCGATAATGTGCCCCTTGCCCACGTCGCCCACCAGCCCCACGATGGACATGGTGTTCCGGTAATTGACGTTGACGTATTCCTGCATGCGGGAATGGGGCATGGTCTTCAGCGGGGTGAAGTACCGGTAATAGACCGATTCATCGGAGAACCGGTAAAACAGCCGCCGCATTTCATCCTCATCCGAAGGGCGGATGGGTCTGAACCTCACGGATACATCGTTTTTAAAGGTGTGTTTGGCGGTGATGTCCGAGGGATACAGGTTGGCGCTTTCCTTCAGAAAGATCTGATCCTTGTAAATGATCTTCTGCGCCTTTGCTTCCTCGATGAGTGCGGAGCGGTCATCCGGATGGGCGATCTCGATCAGCGCCAGGGCGCGTTCGCGAATGGTCCGGCCGTTTAAGTTGGCGATGCCGTATTCGGTGGCCACCAGGTCCACGGATTCGCGGATGTTGAACTGGTTGGGAATGTCTTCCATCGATACTCGAATGTTGGATTCCCCTTTTAGGTTCCGGCTCGGCAGCGCGCAGATGGTGTACCCGCCTTCGGATATTTCAGCGCCGTTGACAAAATCAATGACCTCGGCCGGATCGGTGCTCACCGCGCCTTTACCGATATGAAGGGCGATTCGCCCGCTCAGATCGACCTTTCGGGTGTTGACAACGGCGACAAAACGGGGGTTT
>CAZFWD010000077.1:0-5966 GCA_964522535.1 uncultured Desulfonema sp. | reverse complement strand
GGCATTGAGGACGATGTCGTGGATATTAAGGGAAAGGTGGTTTACTGCAACCGGGGGGCGGACGGCATGTTCGAGTCCGGGATTGAGTTCATGGAGGTGGGACCGCCGGCAATGAAGGTGCTGAAACGGTATATCAGCGTGTTCAACAAACAGTACGGCCGTTGACCCAGACCGATTCATCAGGCATTGGAATAGGAATTTATTTAAATGAGCCGGATTTTATTTGAAACCGATTTTTCCGAAATGCGGCTGTTGAAGCGCGGCAAGGTCAGGGATATCTATGATTTAGAGGAGAGGCTCCTTATGGTGGCAACCGACCGGATATCCGCCTTTGATGTCGTCATGCCGAATCCGGTTCCGGAAAAGGGAGAGATCCTGACCCGAATCTCCCTGTTCTGGTTTAAGACCATGGAACCGGTGGTTGCCAACCATCTGATTTCAAGCGATGTGGGCGATTACCCCGAGGTCTGCCGGCCTTATGGAAATGTTCTGGCCGGACGAAGCATGCTGGTGAAAAAAGCGCGTGCCTTGCCGGTGGAATGCGTGGTCAGGGGGTATCTCTCCGGATCGGCCTGGCAGTCTTATTTGCAAACCGGAGCGATCTGCGGAATAAAACTTCCGAAGGGGCTTAAGGAATCGGACCCGCTGCCGGAACCCGTATTTACCCCATCCACCAAGGCCGAGTCCGGAACCCATGATGTCAACATCGATTTTGACCAGGTGGTTGAACGTGTCGGCGGGGGGGTGGCTGAAAAAATACGGAATCTCAGCCTGCGCATCTATAAGAAGGGGGTCGAGATTGCCGATAAGAAAGGAATCATCATCGCTGACACCAAGTTTGAGTTCGGCATGGACGGAGAGCAGCTGATGCTGATCGATGAGGTATTAACCCCGGATTCCTCCCGTTTCTGGCCGAAAACCGAATACCGCCCTGGCGGACCCCAGAAGAGTTATGACAAGCAGTACCTGAGGGACTACCTGCTGTCCATCAACTGGAACAAAACCCCACCGGCCCCTTCGCTTCCGAAAGAGGTCATTCAGAACACGCATCAAAAATACATGGAGGCGCTTGCCGCGCTTGTTGGCGAGGATCATGCGGTTCCGCGTTGAAACGGTTTCTCTGAAGTCAGTTGATCCCGGCGACAGGACATACAAAATCTCGACGGACCGGCCGCTCGACGACCTTCTGAATTCCATTCAACATGTCGGATTGCTCTCTCTTCCCCTTCTCGGATTAAAATCAGACCGGTATACCATTATCAGCGGGTTCAGAAGGGTTGCGGCCTGCCTTCGACTGGGGTGGCCGTACCTGCAGGCCCGGATCGCCGATGCGAACGCAAGCGGTCTGGAATGCCTGAAGGCGGCCATCGCGGACAATGCCACCAACCGCCGGTTGAACCCCATTGAGCAGGCGATCGCCCTGTCAAGGCTGTCGGCCTATTATGCGGATGATAGGGAACTGAACCGGGTTGCGGAAACACTCGGAATGGAGGTGGCGCCGCCGCTGATTTCGAAACTTAAACAACTCTGCCGGGTTTCCAAGCCTTTTCAGGAGGGTGTTCTGTCCGGCGCCATTTCAATGGCCACGGCGTTGGAACTTGCAGACCTCGATGAGGCTTCCGCGACGGCGCTTTTTGGAGTTTTTGCCTCATTAAGACCGACCTTCAGTCATCAGAAACGGATCCTGGCCCTGGTGCGTGAGATTTCCCTGCGTGATGGCATTCAAATTCCGGGCCTGCTGAAGGAAGCGGTTATCATCGAAATTCTGCATCATTCCGGTGTGAACCGGAACCAGAAGATAGAGGCTATGCTGGATGCCTTAAAACGCAGGCGCTATCCTAAAATCTCCGGTTTTGAGAAGGGGTATCAAAGGCTGGTTCAGAGCCTTGAACTCAATGGAAGGATTCGGATCGTTCCGCCCAAGGATTTTGAAGGAAACCTGTTTTCCATTTCGATAAATTTTCAGACCCGGTCGGAGATTAAGGCCTATGTGAGGCTGCTTGCGAGGGTCGTGGAGCGCCCTGAATTTGCGGCGATGGTAAGAAAAGAGATTGCGGATTACTGATATCTACATCGACCAAGCGGTTTCGGGTTACCCGGTAGCCCGAAGGATTTGTAACCGTTTAAACCTTCCTTTCACCGTTGTGAATGATCTCAAAGGGGTTTATGAACGCATCCTTTGCGCAAAGGATCCGGTTTCCCGGGGCAAAAAAACCCTGCTGTTGACGCAAAATCGGGGCGCGTTCGTTCGAGACTGCCCCGGAACCCGCTATTATACCTGCTGCAACTACAAAATCCTTCATATCGGAACCTTCTGCAGCATGGACTGCGCCTATTGCATCCTTCAATCCTATTTTCATCCGCCCCTGCTTCAATTCTTTGTCAATCATCAGGGAATGTTTGAGGCCTTGGATGGTTTTTTCTTACAAAAGGAGACCATACGCATCGGGACCGGCGAATTTACGGACAGCCTGATCTGGGAGGAAATCTACCCCTTTTCCGGCGAGCTGGTTTTAAGGTTTGCGGCCCAGGCATCGGCCGTGCTGGAGCTTAAAACAAAAACCACAAACATTGAAAACCTCCTGCCCCTTGATCATAACCGCAAGACCATCATGGCCTGGTCGTTAAACACGGAACGGGTGATTCGGGAAGAAGAGCGGATGACCACCGGCCTGACTGCGCGCTTGAAGGCCGCAGCCGCCTGCGAGGCCGCGGGGTATCCGCTGGCGTTTCATTTTGATCCGCTGATCATCTACCCGGGCTGCGCGGCCGAATACCGAAGCGTTATCAAAGCGCTTTTTCGGCATGTGTCGCCGGAGAATATCGTCTGGATCAGCCTGGGCAGTTTCCGGTTTATGCCCGCCCTGAAGCCGGTCATTGAAAGCCGTTTTTCGTCATCCAAAATTACCCTTGGTGAATTTATCAAGGGCATTGACGGCAAAATGCGCTATTTTAAGCCGCTTCGCATCGATTTCTACCGTGAAATCGTATCCTGTATTCGATCCATCGCACCGAAGGTGGTCCTCTATTTTTGCATGGAGGATGATGAGGTTTGGCAAAAGGGGCTGGGTTTTTTACCCTTCGAATACGGCGGGCTACCGAACCTGCTGGATCAAAGCGCCATAGCGCATTGCGGCCTGACAGACCATCTGCCGGACAATTTGGATTGACTTTTTTTTAAAAACTGTTTTAAATAAAAGCGGTTTTTAGCACCAGCCCGCCTTTTGCCCAGACTTGGATAAGGTTTGTTTAAGGAGAGGACCATGAAAAGACATCTCATCCTGTTTATTCTTTTGATGATGATCAGCGCGACATTCGTTTTATGTGTTTCGGCGCCTGCGGTTTACAGCGCATCCGATCCGCCGGACATTCTTATAAAGATTCACCGGATCGAACATACCTTAAACAGGATCGACAGCATGGCGCAATCCGGCACAGCGCCGTCGGTTCAGCCGCCGAGCATGTTTATTCGGGCCATGCTTCAGGGGACCGACTGGATTGATTCAAACCGTTTAATCGTCATCGGCCTGTGGTTTAAAGACCTTCAGGTCGGCCAGAAGCCGATGATGGCCGCTTTAATCCCTTTTGCCAAACCCAACGATACATTTAAAATGACCTATAATGCGGTTTCGGGGAATGACTATTATATTTTACCGCTTCCACTGGGAACCGTCGATCCGGTAACCGGGCGAATGGAGCTCGGGCTGGTCGCGGGTTCCAAAAGCAAGCCCGACAGGCCCGAAGGGATCGTATCTTTAGAGATCGCTGCCGCGCAACTCCTTGAAAAAGCCGACCGGCAGGTTTAGGAGATGCTTCTTGAATTACAGCAAGCCATTCCGGCGCCGCAGCAGCAAAACGGATTGACCCCTGAAGAGGCCAGAAAAGCCATCGAGAAGATGTTAACCGCCGCCGCACAGATGCAGACCATACGGATGGGTCTGGATATCACGGAAAAAGAGGTGGTCCTTGCCACGGACATCGAGGCCGGGCAGGGGACCGACCTGTCCCGGCTGTTTGTCCGTTCACCGGAAAGCTACCGCAGCTTTATGACGGGGTATTCCCCCTTGGGCCAGATTACAGTCAGGTCCAACAGCTATGATGTCAAAGGGATGTTTGATTTTTTCAATAACCTGTTTGGGGAGTTTTATAAAAATATCGGGATGGACCTGGCGATGATCGAACCGATGGCCGTGGGTTTTACCGGCGAGGCGGCGGGCGGCATCTCCTTTCGTCGCGAAGGTATTGATATTGAAATGATCGCCGTCCGCAAAGACGCCGGGAAACCGGGGGAAACCTTTCTGGAATCCGAATACCTGCCCTGGCTCATGGATTACGGCCGGAATATCACCGCTATGCTAAACCAGGCAGATCCGGCGCTTCAAACAAAAAACCTGTTTTCCAAAACCCCGGAGACGGTGATCGACGGTCATAGGGTTTTTGGCCTAAAGGGTGAAATCCCGGTCACGACGCCGACATTCAGGGGAATGGACAGGTTCGGGTTTGATATGCGGATCGCCGCGGTGGATTTTTTTGTATTGACCGCATCCAGCGATGAGCGGCTTAAAAAATTGATTCAGGTTGCAAAGACCTTAAAGCAGCAGCCTGCATCTGGTCCCTTGATGCGGGCGGAGATGGACCTGGGAAGCTGTATGCAGGCTTTTCAGAGTGAATTTCCAGGTTTTGAGGAGCAGACGGCCGCCCTTTCGAAACTCCAAAACCTTGTTTATACCGTAGACATGACCTCAGGCTGCCTGACCGCTGAATACCGAATGCGCCTGGAGGATATTAAGGCCCTGGCTTCAAGCTTTAAAGGGTTGGGTGAACTCCCCCCAACCGCCGGTGCGGAATATTCGGCAGCCGGCCCATCCTCTTCCCAGGCCAGGCCTTTGGCAGGGCCGGCTGATGAACGCCTGCAGCCGCCTTCTCTAACCGAGGACGACCCTCGGTACTGGCTGAACCAGGGGCTTTTGTTCGCCACCTACGGCAATGATAAGGAAGCGATAAAGCATTTTAAGAAATCCATCCATATGGACCCGGAAAACCCTTCGGCCTATTTCAACCTGGGCCTCTCCTACAGCGGGATGGGGGAATATGAAAAGGCGATAGCGGCCATTTCAAGGGCGATTGCCCTGAGCCCTGAAAACGGCGATTATTACTATGGACGCGGCTGGGTTTTACAGTTTTCCGGGGATCAGGCGGCGGGTTTTACGGATATTCAGAAGGCCGCTGAGCTGGGCAGCATGGATGCCAGAACATACCTGGAGGGAAGAACCGGGGAGCAGATCGGAAGATAATCTGTCCAGGCCAATCCGCGCGGCTAATCAGAAAAGCATGGCTTGAATAAAGCAGCCGGCGTGCCCCGACCCTGAATGGGAGCCTTCGGATTCGGAGGCTGTTTTAAAAGACCAGGAGAAAACCGTCTCATCCTGGGCTTCCGCATCATCTGGGTTCTGCTCGAAATAGGTGATGGACGCCTGATACTCCTGGTTATAGTCCAAAGGGACTTCATCGTTTTCCCGGGTAAATACCGCGGAGAGACGAAATCCGGAGTTGTTGTAGTCAACCCAGTTCAAAACCGCGTATCCTTCAATATCCTCGTTCCCGGAGTCTGTTATTTTTATAAGCGTAAGCGAGTCCGTTTGGACCTGAGCGGTTTGAATGTACGGGGCGAAATTGACCCGGATTTGGGGTGTATTGATATCGACCCCGGTTTCGTTTTTTACCGGAATGCTTGAAATCACGGCAGGAATGGAGATGGTTTCCGCCAAACCGGTGTGGCCGGGTTCTTTGCGGAACATGGGCCAGTCGCTGGCGGCTGCGGTCATATTGCCCGGATTTACGGCATAGAGGCAGTTGTCCCTGGAGCCGAAAAAGATGGTTCCATTCGCATCAATCACCGGGGAAGAAGTCAGGATATCATCTCCGGTCTGAAACACCCAATCAGACCTTGATGTTTTGAAAATTGC
>CAZFWD010000076.1:0-7443 GCA_964522535.1 uncultured Desulfonema sp. | reverse complement strand
GTATGTCCGGTGGACGAATCCTTTAACCCGACAACCCCCACGATGCTTCCGGCCTCCGCCGTGTCGATCCGTTCCCGTTTATTCGCGTGTATCCTCAAGATTCGCGAAATTTTTTCTTTTTTTCGCAGAAAGGGATTGTATACCTCTTCGCCGGCCGTCAGGTGTCCGCTGTATATCCGAACATAAGAGAGCTTTCGTCCCTCGATCATGGAGACCTTGAAGATCAGGCCGATCAGCGGCCCCTTTTCTTTTGCCGCATAGCTTAACGCCTCTCCGGTTTCAGGATGGTGCCCCTGCACCGGCGGTACTTCGACCGGGCTGGGCAAAAAAGCAACCGCCGCGTCCAGCAGAGGCTGAACCCCTTTGTTTTTCAAGGCTGATCCGCAGAGCACGGGAACCAGTTTCAACCGAATCGTCGCTCGGCGAATCGCGGCGATCAGATCTTCCGCCGGGAGCGGTTTTTCTTCCAGGTAATATTCCATGATCCCGTCGTCCACCTCCGCCACCTGCTCAATCAAACGCTCCCGGTATTCGGAAGCGGTATCCAGCAGGGCGTCTGATACATCGATGGTGTGTATGGGCGTGTTGGGATCGTCGGTCTTCCAGATCATCTGTTTCATGTGCAGCAGATCAATCACTCCGGAAAAGCTGTCCTCCTGTCCCACCGGAAGCTGAATCACCAGGGGATTGGCGTTTAAGCGTTTTTTTATCATTTCGACGACGCGAAAATAATCCGCGCCGATACGGTCCATTTTGTTGATAAAGGCGATCTTCGGCACCAGGTACTTGTCCGCCTGACGCCAGACCGTCTCGGACTGCGGCTCAACACCGCCCACCGCGCAGAACACCCCTATGGCGCCGTCAAGCACCCGCAGGGAGCGTTCCACCTCGATGGTGAAATCCACATGCCCGGGGGTGTCGATGATCTGAATCTGATGGTCTTTCCAGGGACAGGTGGTCACCGCCGAGGTGATGGTGATCCCCCGCTCCTGCTCGTCCGGCATCCAGTCCATCACCGCTTCCCCGTCGTGCACCTCGCCGATTTTATGGGAGCGGCCGGTATAGTAAAGTATCCGCTCGGTCACGGTGGTCTTGCCGGCGTCGATATGGGCAATGATGCCGATGTTTCGAATCTGATTGATTTTTTTCGTCGGTTTCATCGAATCAGCAGCATGTCCGCTTTTAAGGGCAGACGGATGTCCAGATGACCGGCCAGGGTCTCGGCCTCCTGTCCCGCGATCAGTATTTTCACCTGTTCCACCCCTGAAACATTTAAAACCAGGGTGTTTACGATCGAATATACGGTCATCCTCTCGGACCGGACCCCTCCGGAATGTCCGGTGCAAATCTCTTCGGTAAAGTCCACATAAGCGGTTCCATCGGAGGTCACATAAACCGCCCGCAGGCGCGTGCCTTCAGGAATCGTTCTGATTAAACCGCCGCCTCCCGGCCCTTTGATCAATCCTTCAAGAAGAAGGCGGCAGTGCGTCGCCGGATCATTATCGGGGAGCAGCTTTTTGGGCTCGCCGATTAAGAACGCGTTTTGCGCATCGGCAAAATACAAATAGGCAGGGTCATCCGGCGATGCCTCGGCATTCACCGCGCCTTCCTTGGAGCGCCCTGCTTGGGGACCCGGCGCCGGGGGCTGAGACGACCCGGAAGATGCAACAAGGCTCATCGTCATCGCCGCGGCGATGATGGTAAGCCATACCTTATAAACGCTTCGTTGATTTTGCATCCTCATGATCCGCACCCTTTGCGGCATAACGGCTTCGCCGGGCCGGCGCATCCGCGACAGCCGGTTTCCAAAAATGGGTGTATTTTATGAAAGTAAATTTTCGCTGTCAAATCATTAAATCCGTTGTCTTGTTTCGCGTCGGATTGACAGCATGAAAAATTTTGATTAAAGCATAGGCGTGATCCTTCAATTCGGTCTGCAACCCTATCGATTGAAAACAAGGCCATGAAGAAAACAGCCGATCCGGTTTTCTTGAAACGTCCCGCCCTGTGGATCAGCGTTCTGCTTGCGGCTGCTGTTTTTTCGGTTTACGGGCAGGTGCATCGATACGGTTTCGTAAACTTTGATGATACGGATTATGTCACTCAAAATGCCCATATCCAGAAAGGGATTACCTGCGACAGCACGGCCTGGGCGTTTTCCACTTTTTACGCGAGCAACTGGCACCCCGTCACCTGGCTTTCCCACATGCTCGATTATCGGCTTTTCGGGCCCAATCCCGGCCCGCATCACCTGATCAACCTGCTGTTTCATCTGTTCAACACCCTGCTGTTGTTTCTGGTGCTTCGGCAAATGACCGGAGCCCTGTGGCAAAGCGGTTTTGTCGCGGCCCTGTTCGCCCTTCATCCCCTGCACGTGGAATCCGTTGCCTGGATATCCGAGCGAAAGGACCTGCTTTGCGCCTTCTTTTTTATTCTGGCACTTTGGGGGTATAACCGATATGTCCGGCATCCGTCGGGACGAAGATACCTGCTGGTGATGCTGCTGTTTGCCCTTGCGCTGATGAGCAAACCCATGGCGGTCACCCTGCCGTTTGTCCTTCTGCTTTTAGATTTCTGGCCTCTTAATCGGATCGGCTTGGGGCGGCCATCGGTTAAGAATGCGCCGACGCTTTCAACAGCCTTGTATTATCGGATTCGGGAAAAAATACCCCTGTTTCTGCTTTCCGCCGCCTCAAGCATCGTGACCTTTTACGCGCAGGCCCACGGCGGCGCCGTAAAGTCCCTGGATTTCATTCCGATGAGCGCAAGGATGGCCAACGCCCTGGTCGCCTACGCCGGTTACATCGTCAAGATGATTTATCCCTTCGGGCTGGCGTTTTTGTATCCATTTCCGGAAACCATCCCCTGGGGAAAGGCCGCCGGGGCCTGTCTGCTGCTGGCCTTGATTTTCGCTTTGGCGATTCGAAACCGAAACCGGCGCCCCTATCTCATCGTGGGATGGCTGTGGTTTCTGGGCATGCTTGTGCCGGTCATCGGGATCGTTCAGGTGGGCATGCAGTCCATGGCCGACCGGTACAGCTATCTTCCGTTGATCGGTTTGTTTATCATGATCGCCTGGGGCGTGCCGGAGATCGCGGCGAAATGGCGGCGGAAAAAAACCTGGCTGGCCGTTTCCGCGGCCCTTGTGCTGGTCATCCTGGCTGCCGTCGCCTGGAGACAGACCGGCTACTGGAAGAACAGTATCACGCTGTTTGCGCATGCATTAAAGGTCACCCGAAACAACGCCGCGGCCCATTACAACCTGGGCAATGCCCTGGCCATGCAGGGGAATGCGGATCAGGCAGCAGGCCATTACCGGGAAGCCCTAAGGATAAAGCCCGGTTTCGCGGACGCCCACACCAACCTCGGCAATGTTCTGGGCATGCAGGGGAAGACCGATGCGGCCATTGCCCAGTATCAGCGGGCGCTTGAAATAGAACCCGATTACGAGGGGGCGCGCTATAACCTGGCCCTGGCCCTTGATCGCAAAGGGCGCATCGATGAGGCAGTGGAAGCGTATCAGCGGGTTTTGAAGGCAAACCCGGATCATGCGGAGGCGCATTGCAAACTGGGGATCGCCCTTTATAAAACAGGCGATCGGGAAGGGGCGGTGTCGGCTTTTCAAAACGCGCTGCGGATCAATCCGGAGCATGCCCTTGCGAGAAAATATCTTAAAACGCTGTTACAGGCGAAGCGAGATAAACAGATTGTTACAGTTCCATCAGTTCTGAGATTTTAGGGCTTTTTCAGAAGAAACAGGCCTACAAACCTTGGATCCAGGTTCTGGGGGGAGACGCTTCCATATTCCGCTTCGATTTCCGCAAACAGCCGTTCAAGGGCTTGTCCCAGGGTCTTTGAAATTTCATCTTCGCCAAACCCGGATGTTTCAGAAAGCCATCTGAGAAAATCGGTTTTTTTAGACGCCTTGATGCGCGCAGGGACGCCCTTGGTCTCCCACAGGTCTTCAAAGAACGGCCTGAACCGATTCAGGGGGATGGGTTTGAGCGCTGCCTTCAATCCCAGGCGATACCTGGCCCATAAGGTCAGCAGCAGGTTTTCATGGGTGATGAAACGGCCCTTGGGAAATTTTTCGGTATCCATGGAGAAGCGGGACAGGAGGTCGTCAAAGGCCATGGCCTCCGAAAGGGCGGCCTGAGTTTCGTAAATATCCGCCATGGTCTCAAACTCGCGGTAGAGCACGCCGGTCTTGTAGTTGTCAAAAAACAGGGGGCGTCTGACCAGAAGCCCGCCGATGACCCCCACCAGGCGTTCCCCCCAGAAGCTTAAGGCTATCTTGTTTGCGGCAAACCAGCTTTGCCGCTTCCAGTTCGAGGCCTGCTGCTTAAGCTTGGCCACCATTGCGTAACCCGTCCGAAAGATATCCGTCAGCGGATAGGCTTTGACGGCCGCGGCGATGCGGCTGTCGTCCATTTTTTCTCTGCCGCCGCAGAGCCGCTCCATGCCGATCTCGATATACCCGCATGCTTTTTTAACGACCTTTCTTAATCCCTCCCTGTCCCGCACCGGGGTTTGATCCGCGGAAACGATACGGTTGCACAGCCCCGCAAACTCCACCTGGACCTGGTTAAAGGACTCCTCAAGGCTGATCAGGCTCAAGGCCCGGCTGAAGCTGTTTTTTTTGTCAATAAGCACGCCGGGGCTGATGGGCACCGGCGTATTCAGTTCCTGCCGACCGGGTACGATTTTTTTCTGTTGTTTCAAGCGCTCTAAACGGATCGGCTGGTAAACCCCGACCGCCTCGTCAAAGGGAAGAAATCCTTTTTCCGCCAGCCGGACATTCCGCAATCGGAAAAGCTCCTCCTCGCTTTCAGCCGGAATCACACAGGCGGCCCGAAGCAGGGTCTGCTGGTAAAGCAGATGGTCCGTATCGGCCAGCCTTTTGACGAGCTGCAGCACTACCGTGTTTAATTTCTCAAACGCTGCAACCTCAGCCGTCGTATCCTCAGGGGGATTCGGCAGGCCGATGTAAAACACATCGTCAAAGGTGAGGTAATTATCCCCAAAATCCGAAGGGTCCTGGTCGTGCTCCCTCAGCCTGACCTCGATATTTTTAAACAGGTAGTATTCCATCAGCGCGGGGTTGTCCGTCATGGCCCAGTTCATAAACCGGTTCGGATCGGCCTCCAGAAGAAGACCCATCCAGCGGGTCATGGTATGGATGTTGATCCTGTCCTTTTCCCAAAGTTCAATGTCTAAAATATACTCCCACTGGGTGACGGAGGCCATGGAGAGGATTTCCAGGGCGTCTTCCGGGCCGATGTCGTGGATTAAGAAAAACAAATCCTCCTCGGCAAAGGATCGGATCAGGGCCCCGGGCCGCGGATGCTCAAAGATTTCATTCAGGGCATCCCGGGCCGGAAGCGCCAGCAGCCGTCGCCGGTCCTCGGCCAGCCGTTTCATTTGGTTCTGGTGATTTTGCAGGGGGATGATGTTGTTTTCTTTTTTGACCATTCCTATTTTTGACCCGCTATCTTTAGCATTTTTTGGATTATCTTACCATGATTCGGTGGGTTTTCAATATCAATCCGAGAAAGCGACGTGAAACAGGGACCTTTTGGAAAGGATCAGCAGTCCCGGCAGGGCGAACAGGGCGCAGGCGATGAAAAAATGCGGCCAGCCCAGGTATTTCGCAAGATAGCCGGTGGGCGCGGAGGCCAGCACGCGAGGGACCCCCATCAGGCTGCTTAAAAGGGCGTACTGGGTGGCGGTGAACCATTTATCCGTTAAAATCGCCATAAACGCCACAAAGGCGGCGGTCCCCATGCCGGAGCTCAGGTTTTCAAACCCGATGACCGCGGCAAGCGCCGGAACGCTTCCTTTAAAACAGGTCAGCAGGGCAAAGCATGCGGTCGACAATGCCTGAAGGATGCCGAATCCCAAAAGCCCTCCGTAAATACCCATGCGAAGGGTCAGCACTCCGCCGAGAAGCGCGCCGCCGATGGTCGCCCAGAAACCGAACAGCTTGACCACGGTGCCGATCTGGGTGGTGGAATATCCGATTTCCAGGTAAAACGGTATGGTCATGGCGGCGGCCATGGAATCCCCGATTTTATAGAGCAGGATAAAGGCGAGCATCCAGATCGCTCCGGAACGGCTGAAGTATTCCACAAGCGGCGCCACCACGGCCGATCTTAAGGTTTGCGGAAGAGGGGCATTGATCCGGGGTTCAGGGGTCAGCAGGGTGGTGATGATGCCCGGCAGAAGGCAGGCCGCCATTGCCATATACACCAGGCGGAAAGTCAGGTGATCCGCCAGGATCAGGCCGCCGCCCGCGGCTGTGAGCATCCCCATGCGATACCCGTTGATATACAGGGATGAGGCGAAACCGAGCTGGGCCTCCGGAATGTCCTCCCGCCGGTAAGCGTCGACAACAATATCCTGCGAAGCGCTGAAAAAGGTGACGAAAAAGGCGGCTACGGCGGTTATCCCCGGACGGCCCGCAGGATCGGTAAACCCCAGCCAGATAATGGAAACCAGCAGCGCGAGCTGGGCGACCAGCAGCCATCCGAGACGCCGGCCCAGAAACGGCAACGTGAACCGGTCCAGGACCGGGGCCCAGAGGAATTTGACGGTGTAGGGGAGACCCGCCAAAGACATCAATCCGATAAAGGCCAGGTCCGCCCCTGCTGTTTTCATCCAGGCCTGCAGCAGCGTGAGGGTCAGGTTCAGGGGGACCCCGCAGGAAAACCCCATCAGTAAAGCGACCAGCATCCGCCGGCTGAAGATGATGTCGATGACGGGGTTGCGGAGGGTCAAGGAAGCGCGCCCTTACCGGCCGCCGCGACGGGCCGGCGGCCCGGCGTTGATAACCTCTTTGGAAACGAATTCCTCGTATTGTTTGAAATTTTCCCTAAACCGTTCGGCAAGGGCCGCAGCCTTGGTATCATAGGCCGCCTTATCCTGCCAGGTATTTTTCGGGAGCAGGATTTCAGACGGAATGCCCGGACAGACTGCGGGGACATGTAATCCGAAAAACGGTTCGCTTACGTATTCAACCTGCTCCAGAAGCCCGTCGAGGGCCGCGTTGAGCAGGGCGCGGGTATATTTGATGGAGATGCGTTTTCCGGTGCCGTAAGGGCCGCCGGTCCAGCCGGTGTTGAGCAGCCAGCATTTGACCCTGTGATTTTCAATCCGTTCGCCGAGAAGCTTGGCGTATTCGCTGGGATGAAGCGGCATAAACGGCGCGCCGAAACAGGCGCTGAAGGTGGCCCGGGGTTCCGTAACCCCCGCCTCGGTGCCGGCGACCTTTGCGGTGTACCCCAGCAGGAAATGATACTCGGCCTGGGCAAGACTCAGCCTTGCGATCGGCGGCAGAACCCCGAAGGCGTCCGCGGTTAAAAAGATGATGTTCTCGGGATGGCCCCCCATCCCCTCCTTGACGATGTTGTCCAGATGGGTGATGGGATAGGCGGCCCGGGTGTT
>CAZFWD010000075.1:0-2508 GCA_964522535.1 uncultured Desulfonema sp. | reverse complement strand
GGAGCCGGTCCTGGCCGAGCCCAGGGATTACACCCGGCTGATGCTGGATTTGATGGCCCGGCCCAACATCTGCGCCAAGGCTTGGATCACCCGCCAGTATGACCATGAGGTCCAGGGGGGAAGCGTCATCAAACCCCTGGTGGGAAAAAACCGGGATGTCAACAGCGACGCGGTGGTGATCCGTCCGGTGCTTTCATCGGCCAGGGGCATCGTGTTTTCCCAGGCGCTTCTGCCCGCCTATTCGGCCATCGACGCTTATGCCATGACCGCCTGCACCATCGACGAGGCCGTGCGGCGGCTGCTGGCGGTGGGCGGCGATCCCGATCACATCGGCGGGGTGGACAATTTCTGCTGGCCCAACATCGCCTATCACCCGGAAAACAACCCGGACGGCCGGTTCAAGGCCGCGCAACTGGTCCGGTCCTGCAAGGCGCTTTACGGGATGTGCATGGCCTATGGGATTCCGCTGCTCTCGGGCAAGGACAGCATGTATGTGGACGGCCACCTGCCGGGAAAATACGGCGAGACCCATAAGGTCTCGGCCTTAGAGACGCTTCAGTTCTCGACCATCGGTGTTATTGAAGACATCGAAAAATGCGTGAGCATGGATGTGAAAATGCCGGGCGATTTGGTCTACCTCATCGGAAAGACCGAAGACGCGCTGGGCGGATCGGAGTTTTACGAGCATTTCGGGTATACCGGCGCAAACGTGCCGCAAGTGGATGCAGGCCGGTTTCTTTCGGCCTACCGGGCGCTTTTTCAGGCGGTCCGGGAAGGGCTGGTCGCCTCGATCCACGGGGTCTACCGCGGCGGACTCGGGGTGCATCTGGCCCTGATCGCCATGGCCGGGGAGCTTGGGCTGAAAATCGATCTGGCGGCGGTGCCCGCAAATGCCGGTATAAAAACCCATGTCCGGCTGTTCTCGGAATCGCCGGGCCGGTTTCTCGTAACCGTAGACCCCAAGCGCGCGGGCCGGTTTGAGGCGCTGTTTGCAGGGCTTCCCTGCGTCTGCATCGGCGAGGTGACCTCCGATCCGGTCGTCACGATTGTTGACGCGGATGAAAAGCCGCTGGTTTGCCTTTCTGTTGCGGATTTAAAGGCGGCCTGGAAGCGCCCGTTCGGAGGGCTAACATAAAAATCTGCGCTCCGTTCAGATGGAAATTTACCACAGAGGGCACAGAGAATTTTTTTTAATGAAAACAGATGAGCTGACCGAAAAAGTGATCGGATGCGCCATTGAAGTTCATCGTTTTCTGGGGCCTGGTTTATTGGAGTCCGCCTATTCACAATGCCTGGCGCGGGAATTCAGCCTGAAGGGGATTGCCTTTGAATCGGAAAAAGCACTCCCTGTAAGGTACAAAGACGTGCTGCTTGATTGCGGTTATCGAATCGATTTTCTGGTTGAAAAGAAACTGATTGTAGAACTTAAAGCCGTCGCTGAGATTAAAGATATTCATAAGGCTCAGCTCTTGTCGTATATGAAACTTGCGGCGGTTGATACCGGGCTGTTGATCAATTTCAATGTAGACCTGTTAAAAAAAGGCATCAAAAGGTTTAAGTTATAGCCTCTGTGATCTCTGTGGTAAAAAAGATATGTTAAACAAACACCCGATCAAGGCCCTGGTGCTCACCGGATACGGCTTAAACTGCGATGTGGAGACCGCCCATGCCCTGGAGCTGGCGGGGGCGTCCGCCGAACGGGTACACCTCAACGCCGTCATCGACGGATCGGTGGCGCTTTCGGATTTTCGAATCCTGGTGTTTGTGGGCGGGTTCAGCTGGGGGGACGATCACGGCGCCGGCGTGATTCAGGCCGTTCGCATGAAGCACCGCGCCGGGGAGCGGATCCTGCGGTTTGTGGAAGACGGCAACCTGGTTCTGGGCATCTGCAACGGGTTTCAGACCATGGTCAACCTGGGGCTTTTGCCCGGGTTTGATCATGATTATCAGCGTCGGTCCGTGGCGCTCACCTACAACGACTGCGGAAACTTCAGGGACGACTGGGTATGGCTGAAAATCAACCCGGATTCGCCCTGCGTCTTTACGCGAGGGCTGGACGCCATGGAGCTTCCGGTGCGCCACGGCGAGGGCAAGTTCGTGGCCGATGCGAAAACCCTGGCCCGGCTGGCCGCGGACCGGCAGGTGGTGTGCCGTTACGCCTTGCCGGACGGGTCCCCGGCGGAAGGAAAATTTCCGTATAATCCCAACGGCTCGGTGATGGACATCGCCGGGATCTGCGATCCCACCGGCCGGGTCTTCGGCCTGATGCCCCATCCCGAGGCCTTCAACCATTTATCCAACCATCCCAACTGGACCCGGCTGAGGGAAGACGTAAGGCGCGGTCTGATCCACCCCGACGCCCTTCCCCTGACCGGGATTCGCCTGTTTCAAAACGCGGTGGCGTTTTTATCCTGATAATTGCCAGAATCGTAAAAAGCCGATTTTTCGCCTCGCTGACCATTGCCATATTTCATTTGCTTATCTACGAAAAAAATTGCTAAATTAGAA
>CAZFWD010000074.1:0-5516 GCA_964522535.1 uncultured Desulfonema sp. | reverse complement strand
GGAGATTACCCATTGCGTGATGGCCGAGGAGCAGAGCCAGGAGCCGGGAAGAAGGATTGTGGCGAGCATCGGCCTGGCATTGCCCGAGGGGAATGAACGGTACGGGTATCTTTCCGAGCATCACGGTTTCGGTCAGACCGAGATCGAAGCGGGCGAGTTCGCCGAGGACCTGGCCGCTTCCATGCTGGCCACCACCCTGGGCATCGATTTTGATCCGGATAAGGATTATGATGAACGCCGGGAGATCTACCGGATGTCCGGCAAGATCATCAACTCCCGTCATGTCAGCCAGGCGGCCCTGGGCGCCGAGGGCAACCTGTGGACAACGGTGCTTGCCGCTGCGATTTTCGTCAAGTAATGGAAGAGCTGCCCTACATCCCGTTCGGCGGCAGCGAGATTCAGGCCGGAGAAATCCAAGACGCGCGGGTTGTGGTGCTGCCGATTTACTACGAGGTCGCCCCATCCTACGGCGGCGGCAGCCGTGAGGGCCCCTTTCACCTGTTGACCGCCTCCATACAACTGGAACGCATGGACGAGGAGACCGGGGTGGACTGGGGGGATGCGGGGATTTTTACCCTGCCGCCTTTTATCCCTTCGGAGAAGCCGGAGGAAGCGGTCCATCAGATCGCAGCCTTTGCAGAGCCGTTTATCCGTTCCGGCGCTTTTCTGCTGTCCTTGGGCGGGGACCACGCGATTTCCATCGGGTTGATCAAGGCATTCTCAAAGGTTTATCCGGCCGCCGGAATTCTTCAGGTGGACGCCCACCTGGATCTTCGGGAGACCTGGAACAACAGCCGCTACAACCATGCCTGCGTGATGCGCCGGGTGGCCGAGGAAACCGGACTTTCCTTTGTTCAGGTGGGGATTCGCTCCTTTTCTCCGGAAGAGGCTCAATACATCAAAAAAAATAACCTGCGGCCTTTTTTTGCGCATCAGTTGGACCCCCGCGACCACGCATGGATGGATGAGGCGGTTTCTCGGCTTCCTGAAACCGTGTATCTGACCATCGACCTTGACGGTCTGGACCCATCGGTCATTCCGGGCACCGGCACCCCGGAGCCGGGCGGTCTGACCTACCGGCAGCTGGTGGAACTGATCAAACGTCTGGGCCAAAAACGGCGGGTGGTGGCGGCCGATATCAATGAGCTGGCCAAGATCGAAGGAAGCCAGGTGTCCGAGTATACCGCTGCAAAAATCGCCACCAAGCTGTTTGTCCACTGCCTGTGATGGGTTTGTTTTGTGAAACCCCTTGCAGGAAGGCATGAAGATGGTTATCCCTTATGGTAAAATAAAAAAGGCGTGTTCAAGGAGGGCATAACCCATGCACTATGAAGGATTTATCATCAGGCCACCCAGCGAGGCGAACAGCATCCTGCTCCAGGTCACCGTGGGATGCTCCCACAATAAGTGCACCTTTTGCGGCACCTACAAGGGGGAGCGGTTCAAGATCAAGCCCGACGATATCATTATGGCGGATATCGGTTTTGCCGCCAAGCATTGCAGGCGCCAGGACCGGCTTTTTATCTGCGACGGCGACGCCCTGATCGTTCCCCAGAAACGGCTGGTCAGGATACTTTCTGAAATTAGAAAACAGCTTCCCTGGGTGAAACGGGTGGGTGTTTACGCCAACACCAAGGGGATCAGAATGAAATCGTCGGAGGAGCTGAAGGCGCTTTCTGAACTCGGGCTGGGCATCGCGTACATGGGGCTTGAAACCGGAGACGACCTCACCTTAGAGAGCATCCGCAAGGGCGCCACCTCCGAAACCATGATTGAAATGGGCAGAAAGGTCCGCAACGCCGGCATCAAGCTGTCCATCACGGTGCTGCTCGGCATCGCGGGACGCGAGCGCTCCCAGATCCATGCGAAGGCGACGGGCGAGGTGTTATCCGCCATCGATCCGGAATACGTGGGGGCCCTGAGCCTGATGCTGATTCCAGGCACGCCCCTGTATGACGACTACGCCTCGGGCCGGTTTGAGCTGCTTGGGGCGGACGAGATGCTTCGGGAGCTTCGGACCATGATGGCGCACACCCGGCTTTCAAACGGGCTGTTTCACGCCAACCACGCCTCCAACTACCTTCCCATTCGAGCGGCGTTTCCCGGCGATAAGGAGAAGACCTTAAGGCTGATCGACGAGGCCCTGGCCGGCCGGGTGGCCTTGAAGCCGGAGTTTTTACGGGCGCTTTAATTGAAACGGCATCATCGGGTTTCGTCCTTTGAAACCGCAAAGAAATCTTTAAACATCTGCAGCAGCAAGGAGAGATGAAAAATGAGTGAACCAGAAAGCGGAACCGGCAAATCCATAGACCTTTTGTGCATCAACACCATCCGCAGCCTGGCCATGGACGCGATTGAGAAGGCGAACTCCGGGCATCCGGGCGCGCCCATGGGGCTTGCGCCGGCCGCCTATGTCCTCTGGACCCGCTATTTGCGGCATAACCCCCAAAACCCCAGCTGGCCGGACAGGGACCGGTTTGTTTTGTCCGGGGGGCACGCTTCCATGCTGCTTTACAGCCTTTTATACCTCACGGGATACGATCTGAGTCTTGACGACATCAAGCAGTTCCGTCAGTGGGGAAGCAGGACCCCGGGGCATCCGGAGTTCGGGCTGACCCCCGGGGTGGAAACCACCACCGGCCCCCTGGGGCAGGGGTTTGCCAACGCCGTGGGCATGGCCATGGCCGAGAGGCACCTGGCGGCCCTGTTCAACCGGCCCGGGTACGAGATCGTCGACCATTATACCTATGTCATGTGCGGGGACGGCGATCTCATGGAGGGGATCAGCGCGGAAGCCGCTTCCCTGGCCGGGCACCTGGGGCTGTCTCGGCTGATCTGCTTATACGACGACAACCGGATCTCCATTGAGGGAAGCACCGCCATCGCCTTCACCGAAGACGTGGCCCGGCGGTTTCAGGCCTACAACTGGCAGGTCATTCGGGTGGAAGACGGAAACGACTTAAACCGGATCAGCAGGGCGTTAAAGAAGGCGGTCAAAGAGGACAGCAGGCCCACGCTGATCATGTTGCGCACCCACATCGCCTTTGGCAGCCCCCACAAGCAGGATTCCGCGGAGGCCCACGGCGCGCCTCTTGGGGAGGAGGAGGTCCGGCTGACCAAGGCCTGTCTGGGCTGCTCCGACGACCTGTTTTTCGTACCGGATGATGTGCTGGCCCATTGCCGAAAAGCCGTCAGGCGGGGAAAAAGACGTGAAGGCCAATGGCAGGGGCTTTTCCGTTCCTACGAGAAAAACTTCCCGGAGCTTACCGGCCGATGGACCGCGATGATGAAGGGTTCCTTCGGGAACGAATGGGAGGCGGCGATTCCGGATTTTTCGCAAAGCGGTCCGGTGGCCACGCGAAACGCTTCCGGCAAGGTTTTAAACGCGGTCGTGGAAAGCCTGCCTTTTCTGATCGGCGGTTCCGCGGACCTCGCCCCTTCAAACAAAACCGTCATCAGCGCTTCATTTGATTTCCAGAAGGAAGACTACGGCGGCCGCAACATTCGCTTCGGGGTGAGGGAGCATGCCATGGGCGGAATTCTAAACGGGATCGCCCTTCACGGCGGGCTTCGCCCCTATGGCGGCACCTTTCTGGTGTTTGCCGACTATATGCGGCCGGCCATCCGGCTGGCCGCGCTGATGCGTCTGCCGGTGATTTACATTTTTACCCATGACTCCGTGGCCGTGGGGGAAGACGGCCCCCCCCACCAGCCGGTGGAGCATCTGGCCGCGCTGCGATCCATTCCCAACCTTACGGTGATCCGGCCGGGCGACGCCACGGAAACCGCCGCGGCCTGGCGGTTTGCGATCCGCGCTGCGGACGCCCCGACAGCCCTTGTGCTGAGCCGCCAGAAGCTTCCGGTCATCGACAGGACAAAATACGCGCCCGCGGCCCTGCTTGAAAAAGGGGCCTATGTGCTGGCGGACAGCAGCGGAAAGCCGGATCTCATCCTGATCGCATCCGGGTCCGAGGTGCACATCGGCCTTGAGGCGGCAAAGCGGCTGGCCCAGGCCGGGGTCGCGGTTCGGGTGGTCAGCATGCCCAGTTGGGCGCTGTTTGAAAAAATGCCCGAGGAGTACAAAGAAAGCGTTCTGCCTTCAAATATTCGCTACAGAATCGCCATCGAGGCCGGGGTTCCCATGGGATGGGAGCGATACATCGGGGAAACCGGAAAGATGATCGGCATCGAGCGGTTCGGGGCGTCTGCCCCGGGTGGAACGGTCATGGAGCGGTTCGGGTTTTCAGCGGAAAACATCGTTGAAACCGCCCTTGATCTGTTGAAAAAAAAGTAGTGTGTCGGCCTTTAAAAATTTTTGTTTTGATTTTTTAAAAAGCTTTTCCCCATCGAAAAGATACCGCCTGCCTGCTGAAGACGGGGTTGCCGGCGCGGCGCCTTTATCCCTCTTTTTTGCGTAATCCGTGAACCCCTGATAAGCTGCAGCCGCGGTTTTTAAGATTTTTTCATCAATGCGGAGAAAAAAACTTGAAGTGCGGGGTTTGGCCGAATATTTTTGTATAGGGGAATGAAAATGGATTTTGCACATCGTGTTGTTCAATGGATGAGCGGCCATCTGAAGGGCGTCCAGGCAGCCAATGATCCGGGTCAGATTGTTTTATCGGCTGTTTTGTTTGTTTTGGGCCTTTTCGTGATTGAAGGGATGCTTCGGTACTGCCGCCGTTTAATCCTGTCTGCCCGATACCGTCAGAAGATGTTTGACGTCTGGCAGATGGAGTCGTTGTTGCCCCCCCTGCGGATCGCCTTGATCGTCATACTCTTTCGTCTTGTCGAGGTTCCCCTGACGCTTCCGCAAAGCCTGTCAAGGATCATTCACGGGCTGGAGGTCCTGTTTCTTGCCGTGGCCGCGGTTTATGCCTTGCTTTACGCTGTTTCCATTCTGGATCGGCTGGTTTTGCAGATGCCCCTTGAGCTTAGGGAGGTTTTTCCGTTTGCCGTGTTTGACCGGTTAAAGCGGGTGTTGCAACTGAGCATTTTGATCTTTGCCGGTATCGTGGTGATCTTCAGGCTACCCGAATTTTTCCCGGCATGGATATTCAAATACGACTGGTGGATATATTTTTTCATCATTGCCGTGATACTGACGGTATTTCTGATCAGCCGCCTGGTCGGACGGTTTTTTACAGACCTGACCGTGCTGTATAAGGATTCGGGTAAAAATATTCGGCTGCGAATGGTGTTGCGGGCCGCCATATGGCCCATACGCATCCTGTTTCTGGTTTTTGTGCTGTTTGCCATCGGTGAAATATTACCCTTCCCGCTCACCCTGGTTAAGATCAAGGATTCCCTCCTCGGCGGGCTCACGGCCGGCGCCCTGTTTTTCTTTGCCTACCGGGTGCTGGATGTGCTGGAATTCCAGCTCTCCCAGTTTGTCAAGCGTGACGATAACCTTTTGGATATGAATTTTGTCCAGGTGGTGCGCCTGATCGCGCGTTTTGCCGTGGTGATCGTGGGATCCATTTATGTGATAAAGGCGTTGTCCGGAAAACCCCTGACCG
>CAZFWD010000073.1:0-10046 GCA_964522535.1 uncultured Desulfonema sp. | reverse complement strand
GCTCACCCAGATGATCAAAAAAGAAAAAATAGGCGATCTCACGAAAAAACGAAAGGCCTGGCACAAACAGATCGAAAACTGGAAAAGCACGGCGAACCTGACGTATCATCAGGGAAACCGCATCAAGCCCCAGTTTGTCATCGAAAAGCTTTACGAACTGACCCAGGGGGATGCCATCATCACCACCGAGGTGGGCCAGAACCAGATGTGGGCGGCGCAGTATTATCATTTTGACCAGCCGGCCCGGTTCATCTCCTCCGGCGGCCTGGGAACCATGGGGTTCGGTCTGCCCGCCGCGGTGGGGGCGCAGGCCGGTTCCCCCGGCAGGCTCGTTGTGGATATCGCCGGCGACGGCAGCATTCAGATGAACATTCAGGAGATGGCCACCGCGGTTCAGTACAAACTTCCGGTGAAGATCGTGATCTTAAACAACGGGTTTCTCGGTATGGTCCGGCAATGGCAGGAGCTGTTTTACGAGAAGCGCTACTCCGCCACAAAGTTCCAGCATGCTCCGGATTTCGTGAAACTGGCCGAGGCTTACGGCGCGGTCGGCCTTCGAGCGACCACCCCCGAAGAGGTGGAACCGGTCCTTTCCGAGGGGCTGTCCAGGCCGGAGGCCGTGATCATGGATTTTGCCGTGGAACCCGAGGAGGGGGTCTATCCCATGGTGCCCGCAGGCGCGCCGATCTCAAAGATGCTTTTGGTTTAAGCTTAAAGGTGAGACAAATGAACGAAAAAAAACACATCCTTTCAATCCTGGTGGACAATGAACCGGGCGTCCTGTCTCGAATCGCCGGGTTGTTTTCCGGCAGGGGGTATAACATCGAAAGCCTCTGCGTGGCGGAAACAACCGACCCGAAAATCTCCCGGCTCACGATGGTGACCCAGGGGGATCTGGTCATCCTTGAGCAGATCAAAAAACAGCTAAACAAGCTGGTCAACACCATCAAGGTGTCCGATCTTACCGAACAGGATTATGTTGAACGGGAACTGATCCTGATCAAGATCAACGCCAAACCCGAGCACCGGGCGGAAATACTGAGGATCACCGATATCTTCAGGGGTCAGGTGGTGGATGTGGGCCAGGATCACTATACCCTCATGGTCACGGGCGGCTCGGAAAAGATGTCGGCCATCCTGAACCTTTTTAAACCCTTTGGCATCAAGGAGATGGCGCGCACCGGCAGCATCGCCCTTTGCCGGGAAAACAAAACCAAATCCCAATAAATAAAAATTATATCAAACGCACAAAGGAGAAGATCATGGCAACAATCGATTTCGGCGGCACGCTCGAAGAGGTCATCACGGCGGACGAGTTTCCCATGGATAAGGCGAAAGCGATACTCAAGGACGAAAAGATCGCCGTTTTGGGATACGGCGTGCAAGGACCGGCCCAGGCCCTGAACCTGAAAGACAATGGAATACAGGTCATCGTCGGGCAGATCGAAGGGGACGAGTACTGGAAAAAAGCGGAAAGGGATGGATTTGTTCCCGGAAAAACCCTTTTTCCCATCGAAGCGGCGGCTAGAGAGGGTACGATCATCATGGAGCTTCTGTCCGATGCCGGTCAGGCCGCCACCTGGCCGATGGTGAAAAAATGCTTAAACAAGGGGGACGCGCTTTATTTCTCCCACGGGTTTTCCATTGTCTACAGCGACCAAACCAGGGTAATGCCCCCGCCGGATGTGGATGTGATCATGGTCGCCCCAAAGGGTTCGGGAACCAGCGTTCGGGCCAACTTTCTGGCTGGAAACGGGATAAACTCCAGTTTTGCCGTTGAGCAGGACTTCACCGGACGCGCCAGGGAACGCACCCTGGCCATCGGTATTGCCATCGGATCCGGCTACCTGTTCCCCACCACCTTTCAGAAAGAGGTTTACAGCGACCTCACCGGCGAACGGGGGGTGCTGATGGGCTGCCTTTCCGGGGTCATGGAAGCCCAGTATCATATCCTGCGCAAAAACGGGCATTCCCCCAGCGAAGCGTTCAATGAAACGGTGGAGGAACTGACCCAGAGCCTGATCCGTCTGGTGGATGAAAACGGCATGGACTGGATGTTTTCAAACTGCAGCACCACGGCCCAGCGGGGGGCCCTGGACTGGTCTCCCCGGTTCAGGGACGCGGTCATGCCCGTATTTGAGGAACTCTACCAAAGCGTTGCCGCAGGAAAAGAAACCAAACGGGTGCTTTCGGCCAACAGCGCACCGGATTACAAGGAAAAGCTGCAACAGGAGCTTGATGAAATCAAAAATTCAGAAATGTGGAGCGCCGGCGCAGCCGTGCGATCCTTAAGACCCAACCGCCGAAAGGGTTGATTCTCCTTGATGGAGCACTGAACATTTTTAGAGTGGAGATCAAAAACATCATGCAACCGGTCCTGTTGTACGACACCACCCTGCGGGACGGCACCCAGGGGGAAAAAATCAACTTCAGCGCCCAGGACAAGCTCAAAATCGCCAGAAAGCTTGATGATCTCGGCGTCCATTACATTGAAGGCGGCTGGCCGGGCGCCAACGACAAGGATAAGGCGTTTTTTAAAGCCGCAAAGGCCGAAAAATTTAAACACAGCAAGCTGACCGCCTTCGGCGCCACCCGCCGTCACGGGAACACGGTTTTCGAGGATAAAAGCCTCACGGGCATCGTTGCATGCGGTGCACCGGCCGCCACCATTTTCGGCAAAACATGGGACCTCCACGTCAAAAAAATATTACGCGTCCCCCTTAAAGAAAACCTGAGGATGATCCGTGAATCCGTCGAATACCTGAAATCACATCGGCTGGAGGTGCTCTACGACGCCGAGCATTTTTTCGACGGGTATAAAGAAAACAAGGCATACGCCCTTTCCACCCTCAAAGCGGCCCTGACGGCCGGAGCGGATGCCTTGGTACTGTGCGACACCAACGGCGGCGCCCTGCCCCATGAAGTGGAAACGGTGACAGGCGAGGTCCGGCAGGCGCTGGGAAAATCCGCGCGTCTCGGCATCCATACCCATAATGACACCGGACTGGCGGTCGCCAATTCCATCGCCGCAGTGCGCGCCGGAGCGGTGATCGTTCAGGGGACCATCAACGGCTACGGCGAAAGATGCGGCAACGCGGATTTGTGCTCGGTCATTCCGGTGTTGAAATTAAAGATGCAAAACCCCTGCATTTCGAATAACCACCTGAAAAAATTAAGGGCGGTTTCCCTTTTTGTCAGTGAAACCGCGAACATCACACCCCTTAACACCCGGCCCTTTGTCGGAAAAAGCGCCTTTGCCCACAAGGCCGGCGTGCATGTCAATGCGATCATGAAGGAACCCCGGGCGTATGAGCATATGGCGCCCGAGCTGGTGGGCAACCACCGCCGAGTCCTGGTGTCCGACATGGCGGGCAAAAGCAATATCGAATACAAGGCCAAGGAACTGGGTCTTATTCTAAATGAAAGCGGGATCGACAGCAGTGGAATCATTTCCGAAATCAAACGAAAGGAACAGGAGGGCTACCAGTTCGATGTCACCGACGGCTCATTTAAAATCATGGTGGAAAAGCTGGCGCGTCAGTTTAAGCCCCTCTTCGACCTGGAATCCTTTCGCGTGACCATCGAAAAAAACAGGAACTATCCCTGCCGGTCCCATGCCATGATCAAGCTTTCGATCAAAGGAGAGGTCGAAGAGATCACCGCGGCCGAAGGCGTCGGTCCGGTCAGCGCGCTGGACAATGCCCTGCGAAAGGCCTTAAACCATGTATACGCCAACGTGCTCGATCCGGTTCACCTGGTCGACTTCAAGGTGCGTGTGCTGGATGGCCGTGAGGGGACGGCCGCCCGCGTGCGGGTGCTGATTGAATCCAGGGATGCCGACAGCATCTGGACGACCATGGGCGTGTCGGAGGATATCATTGAAGCCAGCTGGCAGGCCCTGGCCGACAGCTTTCAGTATAAGCTGTCAAAACTTTCTCCTTCAAAAAAATCTTAAAACATTTTTTTCGTAAATAACATTGATGAAGACCCAACTTCACTTTAACCAATCCATTTCCTGGGAACGAGGCATGAACGAAAAACTGTTTATCTTTGATACCACGCTCCGGGACGGCGAGCAATCCCCGGGCGCCAGCATGAACGCGGCGGAAAAAATCCGGCTGGCCACCCAGCTTGAAAAACTGGGCGTGGATGTTATTGAGGCCGGATTTCCGGCTGCCTCCGAGGGGGATTTTAAGGCGGTCGCCCAAGTGGCCGAGAAAATAAAAAATGCCGAGGTCGCCGCCCTGGCGCGCGCCACCCAAAGCGACATCGACCGGGCATGGGAGGCGATCTCCACCGCCGTAAAGCCGAGGATTCACACCTTTCTCGCCACCTCGGACATTCATATGAAATACAAGCTGAACATGACAAGGGAGCAGGTCCTGACGTCCGCGGTGGAAGCGGTTTCGTATGCGAAACGGTTGACGGACAACGTTGAATTCTCCGCAGAAGACGGCTCCAGAAGCGATCCCGATTTCCTCTGCAGGGTGTTTGCGGCGGTGATCGATGCGGGGGCAAAAACCGTCAACCTGCCTGACACCGTGGGTTATGCCGTACCGGAAGAGTTCGGACGTCTGGTCAAGTATGTGATCGAAAACACCCCCAATATTCGAAAAGCGGTTGTGAGCGTCCACTGCCATAACGACCTGGGTCTGGCCACGGCCAACACCCTCGCTGCGATCAAGGCCGGCGCCCGGCAGGCCGAGGTCACCATCAACGGCATCGGCGAAAGGGCTGGAAACACCTCCCTGGAGGAGGTCGTCATGGCCTTAAACACCCGGCCGACCTTTATTCCGGTCACCACCGGCATACAAACCCGAAACATTTATCCGGTCAGCCGGCTGGTCCGAATGATTACCGGGATCGTGGTGCAACCGAACAAGGCGATCGTGGGGGCCAATGCCTTTGCCCATGAAGCCGGAATTCACCAGGACGGGATGCTGAAAAATCCCATGACCTATGAAATCATGAGCCCGGAGACCATCGGCCTGACGAGCAACCGGCTGGTTATGGGAAAACATTCCGGAAAGCACGCCCTGGACGCCATTCTAAAGAATATGGGGTATGACCTGTCGGTGGATGAGTTAAAGGCTGTTTTCGAAAAATTCAAGGGCCTGGCGGACCGGAAAAAAACCATTCAAGACGAGGATATCGAGGCGCTTGTCAATGAAGAAATCCTCAGGACATCCGATATCTTCGCCCTGGAATACCTGCATGTGAGCAGCGGAACCACCGTCTTTCCCACGGCCAGTGTAAAGGTTTCCATAAACGGAAGGACCGTCAAAGGCTTCGGCAGCGGAAACGGCCCCATCGATGCCGTATACAATGTGATCGCCCAGTTGACCGGAACGAAATCGGAGCTTCTCAGGTTCTCCATCAACGCCTTAACGGACGGGACCGACGCCCAGGGCGAGGTCACCGTTCGGCTCAGGGAGGAAGGGCTGGTGGCCCTGGGCAAGGGCTCTGATCCGGATATCATTACTGCCGGCGCAAATGCCTATATCAACGGCTTAAACCGCCTGGAGTACCTGAAGCAGAACCCCACCACCACCACGGAAACCCTTTGAAAAAAAACAGGGGCTGATTTAAGCCCCCTGTTTTTATAAGATGAATTCAGACCGCCGCGCCACAATTGGCGGCCTAATGCAGACTATTTAATCCTAAAATGTGCCCGTCGGCTCTTCGCCCACGCGGCTTCATTATTCTCCGACGCCACCGCGCCCATAACAAAAATTTCCAGGCGGGAGGCGTCGATGCCGGATTCAATCAAAAAATCCTGAACGCTCTGCGCCCTTTTACCGGCCAGCCTGTAGTTGTAAGCCTTGGAGCCCCGGTTATCGCAATAAACCTCAATAGCCACGGTCTTTTCGGGGTTGGCCTTCATCCACGCGACCTTATCCTTTAAGGTTCTTCGAGCTGCCGCGGACAGATCGGCGGAATTAAAGCCGAAATAGACATCCCCCTTTGTAAACGCCTCCTCCGGGCTGAGCTTTGCGAGCTCTGCCGCCTTCGCTTTTTCAGCCCGGGCAGCCGCTTCGGCCTCGGCCTGGGCCTGTGCCATCGCCGCTGCTTTTTCTTTCTCGGCGGCCTCTCGAGCCTTTATCGCCTCCTCCTCGGCCTTCGCCGCAGCCGCAACCGCCGCCGCTTCGGCCGCTTCCCGGGCCTTCATGGCCTCATCTTCGGCTTTTACGGCTTCTGCTTCAACCTTTGCCTGTCCAGCCTCGGCCTTCACCTTTTCCCTGGCCTGGTGTACGGCGGCAAGCTTTTGTTCTTTCTCTGCCATCAATTTTGACGCCCATTCCTTCTGAGCGACAAGCGCCTCCTGGCTGACCGTTCCGGCCAGCATGCCCGCTGTGAGATCCTCATTCACCGTTGCTTTCTCGCCCACCCAGATGCCAAAAAGAACCTTTTTAAACTCAAGCCCCGGAATGGTATCCTTCAACTCGCCCTCCTTGTAGATGGAGGTGCCTTTTCCCGGAATATAAATAAAGTCGAATTCTTCATGATTGGTGATTTTATCGGAAAAGGCCGCGACCAAACGATCATACTCGGCCTGCAGGGGGCTGATATCCCCTTTGGGCATGCCAAACCGGAACCCTTTTTTAAAGGCATCGGTGATATGCTTGCTGCTCGCAAAAAAATCATTCAGCACATGCAGCCGGATCATCATCGGCGCATCCGCCTGGGCGACTTCCACACCGCCCGTCATGGGCTTTTCAAGCCAGAGACCGGCCACATAAACCTTATTGAAAAATGCCACTCGCGTACCGGCGCCGTTTAAAACCAGAAATTCATCCCCGGTCGTATAGGTATCCGGAAGGTTCACCTCGTTGATCTCCAGCGCCGAGGCCACCGAGGCCGCCATCAACACCGCCAACGTGAAAACAAATGCTTTCTTTAACATAGCACGCTCCTTTTCCTTTAGGATTGCCGTTTATAAAAAAATCACTGTTTCATCGACAAAAGCATATAACACGGTTTCATTTTTTTTAACAGTTTTTTTAAGCCATACGGGTTATGCCATCAGGGAGCCGATCAGCTCGCTGATATGCGACAGATGGTTTCTGCTTAAAAAAGACGCGATCCCGTCGAGAATATCCATGGTCGCTTTGGGGTCAACAAAGTTGGCGGTCCCCACCTGGACGGCGGTGGCTCCGGCAATCAAAAATTCCAGGGCGTCCTCGGCGCTCAGAATGCCGCCGATCCCGACCACCGGAATGCCGACCGTGCGGGCGACCTGCCAGACCATGCGAAGCGCCACCGGCTTGATGGCCGGGCCGGAAAGCCCGCCGGTGAGATTGGCAAGCCTCGGCCGTCTCGTCTCGATATCGATGGCCATGCCGGTGAGGGGATTGATCAGGGAGATGGCATTCGCACCCGCTTTCTCGACGGATTTGGCGATCGCGACGATGTCCGTGACGTTCGGAGTAAGCTTTACCATCAAAAACTTATCCGTCTTGTTCCGAACCGCCTCAACCACCCGGCCCGCGGCATCGGGATCCACGCCAAAGGCAATGCCGCCGGCGGCAACGTTGGGACAGGAGATATTCACCTCTAGGCCGGATATTCCCTCAACCGCGTTGATTCGCTCCGCCATTTGAGCATACTCCGACAGGGTGGTTCCGTAAATGTTTACAAACACAGGGATCGAAAACGGTTTTAAGAGAGGCAGCTTTTCGTCAATAAACGCCTCGATCCCGATATTTTCAAGACCGATGGCGTTTAACATGCCGCAGGGGGTTTCAATAATCCGGGGCGGAGGGTTCCCAGGACAGGGCTGAAGGGAAAGCCCCTTGACGATGAGGCCACCGAGACGTCTCAGGTCCACCAGTTCGGCAAACTCAATCCCGTACCCGAAGGTCCCGGAAGCGGTCATCACCGGGTTTTTCAGCCGCACCCCACCAATATCCACGCCTAAAGGCTTATCTACCATGTTTGAATATGCAGCGTCCGGCATAAGGTTTTCAGGATTCCAAAAATTCCTTGACGAATGCGTCACTCGACTATAAACATTTTTGTCTTAACCATTTTAATATAAAATATCAATTTAAACCGTCAAATCATAGTAACCGAATGAAATTTTCGGCGGATTCGCCCCTTCGCATCTGCCTTCTCAGCTACCGCAGCAACCCCCATTGCGGCGGCCAAGGGGTGTATGTCAAGAACCTAAGCCGGGCGTTGACCGACCTGGGGCACCGGGTGGATGTGGTCTCCGGCCCGCAATACCCGGAGCTGGATCCTGGTGTTCGGCTGATCCGGCTTCCCAGCCTCGACCTCTACAACCCCGAGGACCTGTTTCGAATGCCGAAACCCCACGAGCTTTTCAATTTAAGCAACCTCATCGAATGGATCGGGACCTCCACCATGGGGTTTCCCGAACCTTTCACCTTCGGCATGCGGGCCGATCAATTCCTGAAAAAACGGTCCCATCAATACGACATTGTTCATGACAATCAAAGCCTTTGTTACGGCCTGCTGGGCATTCAAAAAAGAACACCCACAGTCGCCACCATTCACCACCCCATTACGGTTGACCGCAAAATCGAGATCCGATCCGAAATTCTTTTATGGAAAAAACTGAAACACCTTCGCTGGTATTCATTCATCGACATGCAGAAACGGGTGGCAAAGACCCTTTCCCGCATCATCACGGTATCCGAATGCGCGCGAAGAGACATCAGCAAAGAGTTCAAGATCGGGGAAAACCGATTCAGCGTCATCCCCAACGGCATCGACACGGATGTATTTCGGCCCATGCCTGAAATCCAGCGCGAAAAAAACCGGATTATCGTCACCAACAGCGCCGATACCCCCCTGAAAGGGCTTGAATACCTGCTGCTTTCCGTTTCGGATATCTCAAGACAAAGGGATGTTCGGCTGATCGTCGTTGGGTCACCCAAAAAAAACAGCCGAATGCTCCGCCTGATCCGAAGGCTGGGGATCGAAAAAAATGTAACGTTTACCGGCCGGATCAATAACGAGGCGTTTATCCGGCAGTATGCGAAGGCGGCCGTGGCGGTGGTTCCGTCGGTGTATGAGGGGTTCGGCCTGCCCGCCGGCGAAGCCATGGCCTGCGGGGTTCCGGTGGTCAGCACGACCGGCGGGGCGCTTCCGGAGGTGGTCGGAAATGCCGGCATTCTCGTGCCCCCCGCCGATCCGGCCGCCCTGTCCCGGGCGATCATTCGGGTTTTGGAGGATCCCGACCTGGCCCGAACCCTCAGCGAGGCGGGTTACCGCCGAGTGCAGCAGCACCTGACCTGGAAGGTGGTGGCCCAAAAAACCGCGCATACCTATCGAAGCGTGATCCATGATTACGGTAAGGTTTAAACGGTTAAACATTCAGCCCGGCCAGAGGCTTCTCGACATCGGGTGCGGCACCGGAAGGCATGTGTGCGGGCTCTGCCGGTTAAACGGCGTCATGGTCATCGGCGCCGACCGAAGCGTCAAAGAGCTTGCTGAGGCCAAAAACCGGCTTGCGTTTTTTGAAAAAACAGAAAAAAACCCCACCAGCAAATGGGGAATCTCCGCTGCCGACATCACCTGCCTGCCTTTCAAGGACAGCAGCTTTCATCACGTCATCTGCTCGGAGGTTTTAGAACACATTCCCGATGACGCGCAAGCGGCCCGGGAAGTGCTGCGGGTGCTGAAGCCGGGCGGAAACCTTGTGGTCAGCGTTCCAAGATACTACCCGGAAAAAATCTGCTGGCGGTTGTCGGCGGATTACCATAATACCCAAGGCGGGCATATCCGCATCTACAATAAAACACAGCTCACTCACCTGTTTGAAGGGACCGGTCTGATTCAATGGGGGTCCCATTTTGCGCACAGCCTGCACACCCCCTACTGGTGGCTCAAATGCCTTGTCGGACCCCACCGGAAGGATTCAGTTCCGGTCAACCTCTACCATCGCCTGCTGACCTGGGACATCATGAAAAAGCCGAAAATCACTCGAGCGCTGGATCATCTTCTCAATCCGGTGCTGGGGAAAAGCCTTGTCCTCTACTTTAAAAAAACAGGAAATTAATGTTATGATGGAACCGTAAAAA
>CAZFWD010000072.1:0-7351 GCA_964522535.1 uncultured Desulfonema sp. | reverse complement strand
CCCCGCCGTAGATCACCATCGTGTTACGGGTCAGATCCTGCTGATCCAAAAAATCAAGCAAGCGACCGACATGCCGGTCCACCGAGGTGATCACCCGGCAGTAGTTTCGATAATGATACTGGAGCGGCCCGGCTGTGCCGGCAAACATGCCGCCGTTGGTCATGGTGACCCAGGTATCAGCTTCCGGGGCCAGGGGAAGCTTTTCATCCTTGTACAAACCAGTCAAATCCTTTGGCGGACGCCAGTCATGATGCGCCGCCTTTAAGGATAGATACAGGCAGAAGGGGTTTTGCCGGGGTTTTGCCAAAAACGCCAGAGCCCGGTCAAAAAGCTCATCGGTGATATACGGCCTGCCCGGGGGCGTCTCTTTGCCGTTGACGATCAGGGGGCAGTCATAGTACCGGCCCTGGCCTCCCCGAACCGTGAAGGTCACGAATTCATCCACCCCTCGAAGATGGGGAAGCCGGCCCGGCATATGCCATTTGCCGATAAAGGCGGTGTCGTATTCAACCGTTTTGAGACGCTCCAGAAAGGTGACGTTCTCATCCCGCCACGGCGTCAGGTTGTTCTTGACCCCGTGGGTGTGGGCGTACTGGCCGGTTAAAAAACTGGCCCGGCTGGGGCTGCAAAGGGAGGTGGTGACAAAGGCGTTTTCAAACAGGACCCCCTGGGAGGCCAGGCGGTCCAGGTGCGGAGTCTTTAAAAAAGGATGCCCCGCACATCCCAGGTGATCGGCGCGGTGATCATCGGTGAGAATAAAAATTATGTTGGGCCGCTCAATTTTTTCACGGGCGCCAAACACCACTTTTGGGAAAACCCCCGCCGTGCCTGCGGCCATGGAGGCCATGGCCAGGATCCGAAGCGCCTCCCGCCGCGTCATCATTTTTTCAGCCATTTTTTAAAACCCTTTCAAAAAAAAGGTCAACCTTTAAACCGGGTTTGCCCTGATAAACTCCACCACGGTTTGCGCGAACGCCTCGCCGCAGTCTTCCTGCAAAAAATGCCCGCCCCCCTGAATGGTGGTGTGCGGCCGGCCTCGGGCCCCCGGCACCCGTTCCTGAAAAACCCGCTCTCCGCCCTGGGTAATGGGATCGCCGTCACTGAAGGCGGTCAGAAAGGGCTTTTCCCAGTTTTCCAGAATTTTCCAGGCGGCCTGATTGGCCGAGGCCGCAGGGTCGTCCGGTGTGATCGGCACCAGGGAGGGAAAAATCCGAGCCCCTTCCTTGTAGGCATCATTCGGAAAAGGCGCGTTATAGGCCGCCGCGACCTGGGGCGCCAGCGGTTTTTTACAGCCCATGGCGACGATGGCGGCCACATCAAAATCCTGGACCTCGACCGAGAATTTACGCCACATTAAAAAGGCATCCCTGATGCGGCCTTCTCCGGTGGGCAGGCCGGTATTGGCGGCCACCACGCGGGAAAAACGATCCGGGTTCGCCGCCAGCAGCCTGAGCCCGATCAACCCGCCCCAGTCCTGGCACACCAGGGTGATCCGCTTAAGATCGACCTGTGTCAGCCAGGCCTGCATCCAGTCCACAAACCGCTGGTAGGTGTAATCGCTCCGGTCCGCGGGCTTGTCCGAACGGCCGAAGCCCGGCAAATCGGGCGCCACAACCCGGTATCCGGCCGCTATGACAGGCGGAATCATTTTCCGGTAAAGAAACGACCAGGAAGGCTCGCCGTGGAGCATTAATACCGTCTCGGCGGACTGGGAATTTTCATCGATATAGGCAATCCGAAGGCTGCCGCCCTCGCCGTCTTCCACCTCGAGATAACGGGGGACATGGGAAAAATCCGGCAGATCCTGAAACCGCTCATCAGGGGTCCTTAATTTTTTCATAACCGCCTCGCTTTTCGCTTCCATTAAAAAAAGCCGCACAGGTTGAGTTTAAAGCATTATTTTGCCAAGGCCGAAGCTTGACGATTCTCCTTATAGATTCGGTGCATCAGGTCCAGGCCGTCCGCATATACATTCGATCGCTCGCAAGGGTAAAGTTTCACCGCCCCGGTGGGACAGGTTACCGAACATACACCGCAACCGTAACATTTATCCGGATCGACAACGGCTTTCTCTTTTTCCAGAGAAACCGCGTAAAAAACACAGCGCGCCACGCACAACCCGCAGCCCTGGCATTTTTGGGGATCCACACGCGCCAAGAAATTTGATTTGGCCGAGCATGCCTGATTTTTTTCAGAAAAACGGGTCATCCCTCGAATCAAGGCGCAGCAACAGTCGCAGCAGCAGCATATCACAAAACGATTGGAATCCCTTGTGTTCTCGGTCGTAAAGATTAATCCCAACTTGGCGAACCGGTCCACGATCTGGTGCGCTTCCTCGCGGGAAACGCGCCGGCCTTCTCCCCGATTCAAGAAATACTCACCAAACAAACCCACCTGAAAACAGGAGTCTTCGATGGGATACTTGCCTCGGCATTCACGGATACCAAGGATTTCCGTCCGCTTTCGGCAGGGACAGTCGGTCGCCACAATCGGTTCGCGGCAGGTATTCAGAATCCCGTGAATCTCATCCGCGTTGTTGATTTTCGACTCAGCCTCAATGGATTTCTGCACAGGTACGATCCGGGTGATCGGCGTATTCTGATCAGAGGATTGATACCGCTTATAAAATTTCTCCTGAATGAAAAACCGCTGATACAACTCAGCGCCCTTCCTCCCCAGACGGTCCAGGGCTTTGGAATACTTGAAGCCGATGTTGAACAGATGCGGCACGGTCAAAAAATAAGAATAACCGCCGATATCCTGAATCACACCGTTTTCCGTCATCCGCTCGAGTATCGTTCGGGTTTGTTCAAAACCGCGGCCGGTTTTTCGTGCCAAGTCCTTGATGGATTTTCTGAGCATTGTTTTCTGAACCAGCCGGCTCCGTGATAATATATTAAGCAACCATTGAGCGAGCCGGCCGGCCGGCGGCAGCCGCAGTTCCATGTACTGGGCGATCTCGGCCTCTTCCGGGGTGAACATCAATTGAATATACTCCCTGAAGGCTTCGGAAACCCGGCCGTCCTTTGTGGGGATGCCGCTCGGATACCGCTGCATGTTCGCAATAATCCGGTCGTAGGCGTTCTCGAAATTGATCTTCTGCATTGGATCCTTTTATCTTTTCTACCAATTTCCCGCGCGAACCCCCTCCTGAAGGCAGATAAAGGCCTGGGCCAGGGATTTGCGCAATTGCTCCCCTTCCAGCCCCGAGCGGGTAGAGTGTTCAATAATCCCTTGAACCAGATCAAATAAAAACGCCGGCTCGATGTCATCCCGAATATGCCCCTGCCGCTGCCCGGCCTCGATGAAATCTATAATGGCCGCAGCCGCGGCCTTCCGATGCCTTAGGGCCTTGTCCGCGATGCCGGGATACTCCAAAAAAATCTCCGGAAAGGTCACCCGGGGTCTTTGGGACAGGAAATCAGGCCCTTCCCGCATCATTCGGCGGGCCGCAGCCCGGTATTCGGCTTCCTCGGCAATGATGGTGTTAAGCAGGCCGATGGTGGCGTCAATCTGTTCGATGACAAGGGTTTCCAGCAGTTTTTCCTTGGAGCCGATGATCTTGTAAAGGGTGTTTTTCGCAAGACCGCAGGACTTTGCCAGATCGGCCGTATTCCAGCCCTTCAACCCCCGCCGGGAGAGAAACGCAGCGGCCTTATCCAGAACCATCTGTTTGATGATCGCGCTTTGGGATTTCATGGGTATAAACCATTTATACCAAAATGATCTTTTGAGTATAAAAAATCAAGATTTTTTTTTCACCGCCACCTTGTCCCCACGCAGACACCTCAAATGGAGGACGCCCCCTGGGCACGGCGTAAATTTTTCAACCGAAGGCCCCCTTGACAGCAAAAATTTTTGGATTATTTTTTTAGTAAAACTTATAAGCGATACTTTTAAAACATATGTTTACCTTTTGTTTGATGCGTGCAGATTGAACCGAGATAACGGGAGGTAAAGCTATGGCCTTGCAAAATCTACATCTTTTTTGACGCCCTTCATTCGCGCGGACCTGTTTTGCCGGGCCAAGCGATTGCCGCCGACTGACTAAACTCAGCCTAAATCATCAAAAAATACTAATTATTGCCATACGGCGGAAAGGAGGTTGAAAATGGATATTAAAAAACTTGCCCCCTGGAACTGGTTTAAAAAAGAGGAGGAGGATGCCGGAAAACCCCTGCCGGTGCGGCAGGGCAGATCCGGAGAACGGGGCTACCCCCTGTACAATCCCTTAAACCGGCTTCACCAGGAGATCGATCGGATGCTTGAAAATGCCTTTCGCGGCTTTGGTCTGACGCCCTTTGGATTCGACAGGCCATTTTTACCGCTGATGGAGGAAGGGATGCTCAAACCGACCCTGGATTTAAGCGCTACCGGAAAGGAATACACCGTCACGGTTGAGATTCCGGGGGTGGATGAAAAAGATATTCGGGTGGACCTTGCCGGCGACACCCTGACCATTCGCGGCGAAAAAAAACAGGAAAGGGAGGAAAAGGAACGAAACTACTATCGAATGGAACGATCTTACGGCTCATTCCAGCGGGTGCTCTCGCTTCCGGAGGACGCGGATCAGGATGGGGTAACGGCCAAATTCAAAAAGGGGGTGTTGACTCTTGTTATCCCTCGAAAGGCTGTCCCGGAATCGGCAGTTAAGAAGATCGAGGTGAAAAGCGCCTAACCAGCGCTTTGAAATAAAAAAACCACATAAAAAAGGAGGAAGAAACCATGCTTACAGGACGAATGTTTGATCTGCCCGCCATGGCCTGGCGGAACCCCCTTACGGAAATGGATCGCATACGAAGGGAGATGGATCTTCTCACCAGCGCGCTGCTTCGGGAACCGGAATCCCGGTTTGTTCCGGCCGGTGTTTTCCCCATGGTAAACATCACGGAAGACACGGACAAATACTATGTGCGGGCTGAACTTCCCGGCATTACACCCGAAGACATCGATATGCAGGTCAGTGGAAGAGGCCTGAGCATCACAGGGGAACGCAGGATTCCGACCGAGGGGGAAAACGTGAGATATCACCGCAGGGAACGGGACTCCGGCAAATTCGCAAGGATCATCGAACTTCCCGGTGAAATCAATGCGAACAAGGTTGACGCAAAAATGGTCAACGGCGTACTGACCGTCGCCATCGCTAAATCCGAGGCGGCAAAACCCAAACAGATCACCATCAAAGCGGCTTAAGAAAGGAGGGATGGATATGGCTGACTCCAAGGCACTTAAAGTAAAAGAGAAGCAGGAGGTCACCGCTCCTGCCGAGCAGACCCGACCCGGGCTTCTGTTTACGCCCGCGGTGGATATCTTTGAATCGGAGCGCGAGATCACGCTGCTTGCGGATATGCCCGGCGTTGCAACGAATGATGTAACGATCGATCTCAAAGACGGCGTGCTGACCTTAACCGGTGATGTCAAGCCGTGTGAAGGGGCAAGTGAGTCGAACGTGCTGGTCGAGTTTGAAACCGGCAGATACTTCCGGCAGTTCACGCTCTCCGAGGTCATCGACCAGAACAAAATCGAGGCCAAGCTTGAAAACGGGGTGCTTCGATTGACGCTGCCCAAGGCGGAAAAAGCGATGCCCCGTAAAATCGAGGTAAAGGCCGCCTAAAGTTCTTCTATCGAGGGAGCATCATTTGAAACCCGGATGATGCTCCCTTTGATTTTTGAGGTACCATTCAAAGGTCTCAAAAAACCCCTTATCCCACCCATACGTTGCGCGCCCGAAGCGCCGCATCGGCAATGCCGGCCTGAATCACCGGCCCATGATCCGGCAGATAGTCGCTGTCTGAGGTGCTCAGCCCCTCTTGCCGAAGCATGCCAATCGCCCTTTGACAAAGGGCTTCAATCATGTCCGGTTTAAGGATAGCCTCCTGGGTGTCCACCAGCTCTCTGATCCGGCCATGAAACCAGGCGCCCTCTTGGGGAAGCTCATTTAACGCCCGGTGCATCCACTTGTAAAACGGCCGGTAGCGGTGGTTTAACAAAAACACCAGGTCGATCAGGTCCGCGATGAACTTGGTCTGGGCGTAGCCGGCCGCCACCGCCTCGTTTCGTTTGAGGCAGCGGGGAAAGTTATACTGTCCGGCCTGCCCGATGCTCATGCAGCGGGCCGCGATCTTTTTTCGGCGCACATCTTCAGGATAAAAATTGAGCAGCCGCTTCCGCCGCGCGCTGAATTCACCCAATGGATCATGAAACACCCGTCCGTTGGTGCAGGCCGCCAGGCCGTTTTCCGGGATCAACAGCCAGTCCGCCAGATCGGACGGCGCGTCCGCAAACCCGGTAAACCGCCGGTAGAATTCATCGATGGCCATGGCGCCGATCCGGCCTTCCCCCCAGATGCTGACACAGCGGGGGCCGAAGCCGTTGAATGTTTTCGGCAGGGATGAAAGCAGGGCGTCGATCTGGGAGCCCATGGCGGCGTAATCCGCTTTTGTCAGCCAGACACAGAACCCCGGCCCCCAGTCATGGTCCCGGGAAATCTCATCGTCATAGCCATAGCACTCCGAACCGTCCCCGGCCAGGCCCACGGCCATGCGCTCAAAAAGATCCGGCAATGCCGCCTTCAGGCGCGGTCTCCCCTCTTCCATAAAATACCGTTCGGCCAGATCCAGGCCTTTTATAAAATCTGCCACTTGACGATGGTTCCAGCTCTTGTTTTCGGTTTCCAGCACAATCCCGGGAATGTCGGTTCACAAAAGCGGGTTTTCTTCACGGTTTTCATGGTCTTCCGAAATTTTTATATGAAGCGGCCGCCGGTTGTCCTGGGCAAGATAGGCGGTTGTCGTGGGGAACGCAAACTCAATCCCTTCTGCCTCAAATGCCCGCATGATCTTTAAATTCACCGTTTCCGTAAATTCCATAAACGCCCAATAATCATTGGGATGAAACCAGTAAATCATCATGATGTCCAAGGATGCCTCGTTAAACTCGCCAAAATAAACCCGGGGCGGAAAATCTGGATGCATCCCTCTATGATTATGTAAGATATCCCGAATGATGTGCAGGGCCTTTTCGACCTTTTCAACCGGGGTATCATAGGTGATCGTGATGTGTGTCAGCCGCCGGATATGCGGGCGTTTGCCGATATTTTCCACCTGGCTGCCGGCCATTTTTTCGTTGGGCACGGTCACCAGATGCCCGGTCAGGGTTCTGATGCGGGTGGAGCGAAACCCGATCTCCTCGATCACGCCGTCGCATCCCTCCACGACCACCCGTTCACCGATATTAAAGGGTTTGTCCATCATGATCATCACGCCGCCCAGAAGGTTCTTCAGCGTATCCTGGGCCGCCAGGGCAATGGCGATGCCGCCGATGCCCAGACCGGCGAAAATCGCGGTCAGGG
>CAZFWD010000071.1:0-9572 GCA_964522535.1 uncultured Desulfonema sp. | reverse complement strand
CCGCCCCTGTCTCCCGCATCGGTACGCTCGCACTTGCGGGGGCTTCCCGCTTGCGCTTCTCCCTTCACATCGAAACACAGGTTCCCACGTTCCGCACATAAGCCCAAATCAAGGTCACGCCGCCTCCATGCCGGACGCCACCTGATCGGTAAGCAGGTTCTCAACCAGATTGATCCCGGTTGAGCGTCCCATCCTCCGGTTTTGACGCCATTCCATAGGTTTCGACACGTCATCAGCGGTTCACTTCCGTTCATCTCCTTGATTCATACCTGATCAGTATCACCCTGACTATTTCCTCAACGCTCACTACCACGGCTTTTGGCCGCAGCAGCTTGAGGCGGTCTGAAGCCTGCACCTGCATGCCGGCTTCGAGGGGTCTCCCCTCATCTCACGTGCAGCCTCGTGGCACACGGACGTTCCAATTGTATGTCAAGCTGTTGTAGATAGGCGCTTTATGTTCTGGGGATTTTTGATATTTAAATGTTGCGGTGAGATATCATGGTGGCACGATAATAATAATCGTTTAACTATCAGACAGTCACCAGTTCGTAGCGTCTTGTCCCAAGCCCCAGCTTTTCCGCATAGTCCAGCTGAAGCGGCCAGTCCACGTTGGGATAGACCCCTTTAAACTTGTCCTCGCCGGGAGCGGTGTTTGTCTGAAGGCAGGAGCCGGGAAGGGCCGCCTCTTTGTTGACAAGGTCCGCGCTGGCCTGATCAATGGCCACCGGATCAATGGAGGCCACCACCCCGATATCCCGAACAATCGGCGCGTCATTGTACGGCAGGCAGTCGCAGCCCGGGGACACGGCGTTGATGAAGTTGATGAACAGGCACTTATTTTTTTTGCCTTTCAGCACGCCAAAGGCGTATTCGACCATATGCTCCAGAAAAACCGGAATGGACTGGTTCCATTGGACCTGAACCGCGCCGTTTGCGCAAACAATAATGCACTCCCCGCAGCCGATGCATTTTGTCTGATCGATCACGGCCTTTTGATCGATCAGGGAGATCGCCTTTTGCGAGCAATGAGCCACACATTCCCCGCACCCGATGCATTTCTTTTTTGTGATTTTCGGGGCCACATCCGAATGCTGGGCCATCTTGCCGCGTCGGGAGGCGCAGCCCATGCCAACGTTTTTAAGGGTTCCGCCGAACCCCGCCAGCTCATGCCCCTTGAAATGAGCGACTGAAATCAATGCGTCGGCCTCAATGATCTCAGAGCCGATATAGACTTTTTTAAAGTGTTTCTGATTGACGGTGATTGCTGTTTCCGAGTGACCGCGAAGCCCGTCGGCAATGATCAGGGGGGCTTCGACCACCGGGTAGGCGAACCCGTTCCCGAGGGCGGTGAGCAGGTGATGCGGCGCATCCCCGCGGGTTCCGGCATAAAGGGTGTTGGCATCGGTCAGAAACGGAACCGCGCCGGCGGCTTTGACGGCGGTGACGATGTGCCGAATATGGACCGGGCGGATGAATGCGGTGTTTCCGAGTTCCCCGAAATGAAGCTTTACCGCCACCAGGTCCCGCTTCTGCACGCGATCTCTCAAACCGGCCGACTCCAAAAGCCGCTTGAGTTTGGACGTGAAGTTTTCCTTATAGGTCGCCCTGAAGTTCGTAAAATATACCTTGCTCGGCATGTCCGCCTCCGCTTTTATCGTCTTTCCTGAATAAAGCGAGAAATCTCGCCCGCGATCTTTTCAGGCATTTCAAACTGGATCGCATGCCCGCTGTCCACCTTGATTAGCCTGTTTTTGCCTTCCTTATCAAATAAACAGCCGAGAAACTGCTGGACTTTGTTATTATCTACAATCCGATCCTTTTCAGCCAGAACCGCGAGCATCGGAAGATGGGTTTGCAGGATGGCGCTCCACGAGAGTTCTTGAATTTCATCCATGATGCTGACGGTTTTTACGGTCACCTGGGTTGTTTTGAGTTTATCGCGTTCAATAAAATCAAGCCATTCCTGAACCTGGGTAAAGTCCGCCGCTTCCATGGGGATGGGAATGCAGACACGGTTCCGGTCCGGTTTTAATTTGAACTCGGACATCATATCTCGAACGACTCTTTCGGTGGTACTGATGACCGATCGAAAACGCGCGTTCCAGAAAAAACCGGGGGTTAATAAAATAAGGCTGGACACCTGGTGGTTGACCTCCGCCGCGGCGATGGCTGCGTACTGGCATCCCTGGCACCATCCCGCGAGATGAACCCGGGAAAAGGAATGTTTTAGAAAATGGATCTGTTCGATGACATCCTCGATGACCTGACGCACGGAACCCAATTCTCCGCGATCGGCATTCAGCCCGCAGCCCCGCCGATCAGGGGCGACAATCGATACATCCGGCGATAGGGCCAGCATCGCTTTTGCCAGGGGGGCCTGCCAGCTCGAATGGCTCATTCCGCCGTGTAAAAGAAGCAGCACATCGTCCCCCTTCGGATTGCCCCAGATGCGATAATGAATTTTATACTGATCGGGCATCTCAAGGGTCAGAATATCCGGGCGGCCATCATCCAAAGCCATGGGCATGCGACACTGAAGGCCAAAGCCGATGTCCCAATTTTCTTTTGGGATGACCCTCAACCCCTGAATGGATTTGACATAATAGGGTTGATCCAGGTTCAGGACGCCGCAGCGGCCGAATTTCAGCATCGGATCGACCGGTTCGCTTTTCACGAGATAGTCCCCGAAAGCGCCTTCCTGGGCGATCAGGTTTTCCCCGGCGGCACAGGCAGGGATGAGCGCCGCCCGCGTCAACAGCGAGGTTTCAGCGACATGACAGCCGATGATAATAGGCCAGTTGAGTTGTTTAATCGCGTCAACCAGGTGGAGCGCCCGTATAAGGCCGCCCACCTTGGAGACCTTGATATTCGCGATAAACCTACCCGGCAGGTTTTTGTATTGTTCCAGGTCCTCTATGGTGCATAAGCTTTCGTCTAAAATGACGGGAAGCCCGGTATCCGTGCTGACCTTGCTGATGCCGGAGGCATCCTGCGCACCGATGGGCTCTTCGATGGCGAATATGGGCGCATGTAGGGATTTTATATACCGAATGGCCTCTTCCGGCCGGTCCGACCAAAAATTATTCGCATCCAAACGGATGCGCAAATCGGAAACGCCGTGCTGCCGGCTCAGGTCTGCGAGAACATCCAGCCGTGCCTGATCCTTTTTCAGATCGCCGTAGATTTTGATTTTAAAATCGGTAATGCCGCGAATAAAATATTGATCCGCCTGAACAATGAACTCCCACGGTTCGGAATAGCCCAGAACCGCGGTGTAGCGGCCCGACCGGTTGCATGCTTCCAGCCCGAGCAGGGTTTCAACGCTGATGTTCTTTTCGCGCGCAAACAGATCCAGCAACGCAAGCTCCATGGCGCACCAGGCCGAGGGGTACCGGTTGATTTGGTTCTGGTTTTCTTTTACCCAGTCCCTGACCGCTCCAAGGCTGTCGAACGGTTGATTTCCATCAGAGAAGTTTGTTTCGATCCACCGAAGGCTTGACTCAAGATCATCTCCCGTCACATAGATCCTGGGATATCCTTCGCCGAACCCGAGAACATGATTTCTTTCTGCTTGAAGCCAAACGCTTTCCCCTTTGTTTCTGGATGCGCCCGCGTGACGGAAGGTGGTTTTTAACGGCAGTTGTAAAGGCTGCGCTTTTATTCGAATGTTCGATTTCGCCATGATGGGATTCCTTCAGTTTAAACGCTTGACGCCTGACGTCCTGCTGTGTCTTACACCCGGGACCATCACCTGTCCTTCCTGATGCCTAATGTCTATATTTTATTTTATTCCTTCTGTAAAGCTTTACAGCCTCAAGACCCGGCGTTTTTATCCATCTGACCTGCAGGTTCTGGATTGACACCGATGATACAATTATCGTATAAAACTCCCGGCGATAATACGCGACGCAGGCTTTGTTTTTAAATCACGGGCAGTCTTGCAGGACGAGATGGCAGACATTTTGCAAAACAATAATCATCAGCCGATTTACAACAGCCGGATTATCCATACCTATACCCAGCTGGTCAAAAAAAAATATCCGGATGTGAATGTAATCGATCTTCTTAAATACGCAGGGATGACGCTTTACGAGGTTGATGATGAGGGACACTGGTTTACCCAGGATCAAATCAACCGTTTCCATGAACGCCTTGTCAGGGTCACGGGGAATGAAAATATTTCAAGGGAAGCGGGGCGGTATGCCGCTTCTCCGGGGACCATCGGTTTTATGCGTCAGTATATTATCGGATTGGCCACACCGGCAAAGGTCTATGAACTCATCGGGAAATCCTCCGCCAATCTGACTCGCTCCTGCAGGTATGATTCCAGGGTCCTGGCCCCCAATAAGGTTGAAGTGACGGTTACCCCTTATGAAGGTACAAGAGAAAGCCCGTTTCAGTGTGAAACCCGTATGGGATTTTTCGAGGCGATCACGATGGGCTTTATCCAGCGTATACCGAAAATCGAACATCCGGAATGCATGTTCAGGGGAGGGGAGGTCTGCCGGTATATCATCACCTGGGACCAGAGCCCTCACACCTATTTTAAACTGATTCGAAACTACGCCGCCCTTGCCCTGCTGCTTCTCAGCCTTGTTCTGACCGCATTTTATCCCCTTAAGGTCCTGTTCCCTTATTTTGCGCTGTTTGCGATAACCCTTATGGGGTTATCCCTTGCCATCGATATTTTTGAGAAAAAAATTTAAACAGCGTGATATCGGATATGAAGGAAGCCAGCGATCAGCTGCTGGATCAGGTTGAAATCAATTACAACGACCGGGTGGTGACCCGTGAGATCGGACAGATCATCAACCATCACACCAGCCTGGGGGATGTGCTGTCCGAGGTGGTCAAGGTGCTGGCGCATCGACTGGATTTCGACCGGGGCATCATCATGCTGGCGAACAGGGAAAAAACCCGTCTGACGTTTCAGGCCGGTTTCGGGTATTCGGAGGCCTTGATGGGCTTTCTGCAGAAGCTTTTCTTTCATCTGGACAACCCCGAGTCAAAAGGCATTTTTGTCGTATCTTTCAGGGAGCAAAAACCCTTTCTGGTAAATGATATAAACGAAATTCAGGATGCCCTCTCCGAGCGAAGCCTGAGGCTTGCCAGGGAGATGGGCGCCAAATCCTTTATCTGCTGCCCGATCATATCCGATACCGAAAGCATCGGTATCCTGGCGGTGGATAATGTAAGGTCCAAGCGGCTGCTGGTTCAGAGTGATATGAGCCTTCTGATGGGGATTTCTCATTTTATTGGAATCAGTATTCGGCACACCCAGCATCTGGAAGCCAGGGAGCGGCAGTTGGATTCCGTTATCAAGGTGCTGGTATCCAGCATTGATGCCCGTGACCCTTTGACAAAAGGGCATTCGGAGCTGGTGGCGGAATACGCGGTGGGAATCTGCGGTGAACTCAGACTCGGCCAGGACCTCACAAAAACGGTGCGGGTCGCGGCGCTGCTTCACGATTACGGCAAGATCGCCATCCCCGATTCCATGCTGAAAAAAAGGGACAAACTCACGGCGTATGAGTACGAGTATATAAAATACCATGCCGACAAAACCCGGGAGATCCTGGAAGAGATCAATTTTGAGTACCCTTTTCAGGATGTTCCGGAAATCGCGGGGTCGCATCATGAGCGGTTTGACGGCAGCGGGTATCCGAAGGGGCTTTCGGGCGAAGCCATCCCCCTTGGCGCCCGGATCATTGCCGTGGCCGATTATTTCGAGGCCCTGACCGCAAGCCGTTACTACAGCGAGCCGTCGCCGCATGAACAGGTACTTGACAGCTTGAGACAAAAGAGCGGGGGTTTTTTTGACAAGCGGGTGGTGGATGCCTTTATTCGCTATTACCAGAAGCGGTTTAATGCGGACGGAAACGGCCTGAAGGCCTCGTCCGCCGGGTGAAGCGGCAGGGAGGTTATGCGTTCGTTTGTGTTAAATCAGTAAGCAGGGATTCCAGGTTTTTAAAATAATCGTCCGAATACCCCCGGGTCAGTGCCCAGAGGTTGTATGTTTTTTCGTATAAAACCGATTGGGTGTCCGCATAGGCAATCGGATAGATCAGTACCGGGAATTTGTTTGTCGTATATTCCGAAGAGAGAACGGATACCGCCCAAAGCAGCCGGTCCGCCGTGAGGTCTTCCGGGTCCAAGACAAAGACGGTGATGCTCCGGGTCAGATCGGAAAGGTTCAACGCCACATCGGAAACATTCACCATCATCACCGCTTTCAAAAATTTATCCTGTTTTAATGAATAAATCAGCCGTTTTCTGGTGAGGTTTATTTTTTTATACGCGTCCGCAAGCTCATGCCGTTGCGCCATGTTCTCGTCGGGCGTGAGGTCGAGCGCGCCTATCATAACGCCCCCGGATTCGCGTTCATAAAAAGATTCCAGCGCCACCATATCCTCATACTCGGATTTGACCAGTTTCCAGGAATCATCCGGCGCTGTCTTATAGTCTGATGATTTTCGAAAATGCAGGTAGGCAAAGGCATCAACGGAACAGGCCTTTGGATTTTGAATGTTCTGCGCGACCCCGCCGAAAAAGTAGTTTGGAAACTTGTTGTCCGGTCTGTAGTAACAGATGAGATAATTCATATGATTGGCATAGAGCTTATGGCAGTCATAGGCGAATGAACCGACGTGTTTAAGGATCTCTATGCCGATCCGGATCTGTTCGTCGGACCTGACCGCGGCTAAATGATGAATCAGCCAGGTGTTTTCATAGAACCGCAGCAGGGAGAGATGCCCCAGGATAACCCCCCTTTTTTGCCAGGTCAGATGGCGGGCAATGGTTGAATCGCTTTTATAAAGCCTTTCATAGGTTTTTTTGATCTCAACCTTGTTTTTTTGAATAAATGCGTATTTTTTCGGGTATAAAAAACCGCTTTTAAAAAAGAAAGCCCAGAGATCGTCCATATCAATTTCAGCGCAGATGTAGATGTTTTTATTTTCCGTCTGATGCAGTATGGACAGCAGGCGCATGTGGTCGTTCGGACTCATGTCCAGAAAGGCGATGCCGCACCTGAAGGGCTTTTTGGGGGAGTCGGCCGGGGAGGGTTTCCTGTACACGACCTGGGCCTTGCATTTAAAAAACAGGTTGGTGGCAAAGGCCAGCGTCATTGAAGGAATGATCATCCCGGACAGCAGCACGGAGCTTTCCTCATCATCTTCCACGCAGACCCCGGATCCGGATATGTCGATGACCTTGAGGTTGACGGATCTGCGGGTGAACGGATGTTCGAAAAGGATATCCGGGGAAGGGATCAGCTTGACACGTTCGCTCCTGTATTTTTTCGGAGCAAACCGCTGAATGGTGTCGTTTAAAGGCTCCAGAATGATGTTCTCTTTTTCCGTCCCTCCGGTTTGTTTCAGGATGCCGCACTCTTGCGTATACAAGACTTCCTCTTCAGCGGATATGACGAGGTTGATTTTGTTTTTCGGGTTGATCCATTGAAACGGTTTGCCGGGCAGGGAGGTGATTTCCACATGAAACGCGTAAGGGCTGAAATCAATAAGGGTGCCATTGTAGACAACGCTGTTCTGGATCACACGGACGCTCAGATCGCTGCAGGCATGGCGCTGGGCCCTTCGGGCGGTGGTTTGAACGGCGGTCTCCGGAAGGCTTAAGCATATCCCCTTCTCGCTGGCACCGACCAGGGAAGCGTTGACGGCTATGACCCCCCGGGCGTTATGGTTAAAGGTGAAATCACGGAACCGGTAAAGACTCAGAAGCCGCTTGATATCGGGTTTTTCAGCCCAGAGGCAGATCAGTTTTTTTCCAAAACAGGGCTGAGGTTTTCCCTGAAGGGAAACGATCCGTTTGTCTTTTAAGTGCTCAAAGTTTAAGGATAGGGTCTGATCCTGAAAATTGATGCGATTCAGCCTGCCGACAAGCTGCCTCTTGCTGACGTTTTTTTCCTGTTTTGCGACAGGCGGTTTTTCACTCGAATCCAAAACCGTATCAATAATCCGCTGGTCCTTCGGCGGGGTTTCGAAAGCGTCTTTCGGATTGCTGCGGGCTTTTATTTTCTCGGTGTAATCCATTCGAATGGACACCCCCCCTCCCAACAAAAGCCGTTTTTGTTCGACAGCGCTTGCGTTTTATGCGCCGGCCGAATCCTTTTTCTTACTAACTTAACGGAAATACAATAATAATTTTTCTTAATTGAAGTCAAGATAAAATAAAAACCCCCTCATCCCGCGATCTCAATTCCGTTAATCAACCTCTTGATGCCAGACCCCTTGACTTTTTTGATTCATGGCGCCATAGATAAACCAAGCGGCATCGAAAAGCCCTTCAGTCGATGCGCTTCGATTTTCACCGGGACGTGAGCGTGCGGTTAACAAGCCCTGATGTATCCACAAACATAAATCAGCAGGTTCCGCCATGCAGATGATTACCACCCATCGCGGCACGGATTTTGACGGTTTCGCCTCGGTCATCGCCGGAACACTCCTTTATCCCGGCGCGATCCCGGTGCTTCCGCGCGCGCTCAACCCCAATGTGAAAGCCTTTCTCTCGATTCATAAGGACCTTTTTGAAATACGCTCCATCAGGGAGATCGATCTGGAAAAGGTGGACCGCCTGATCGTCGTGGATACCAGCCGTTGGTCCCGGCTGGAGCGGATGAACGAGCTGCGGGAACGGAGGGTCGAGGTTTTTCTCTGGGACCACCATGACGAGGTCTGTGATCTGAACCCGGTGTGGACATGCAGAGAAAACAAGGGGGCCAACATTACCCTGATGATCCGCGAGCTCAGAAAACAGGGCATCCCCGTGACCCCGATTCAGGCCACCCTTTTTCTGATAGGGCTTTATGAAGATACCGGCAATTTAACCTTTCCCTGCGCCACGGCCGAAGACGCCTATGCGGCCGGGTATCTTCTTGAAAACCGGGCGAACCTGAATATTCTATCGGCCTTTTTACAGCCGGCTTACGGGCAGAAACAGAAGAATATCCTGTTTGAAATGATAAAAACCGCACCCCGGGTAAAGATTAAAAACCTCAACGTCAGCGTGACCGTGGTCGATATTGAAGGGCACGTCAATAATTTATCCCTGGTCGTGCATATGTACCAGGAAATCCTGAACCTGGATGCGGCTGTCGGTATCTTTTCACACAAGGAGCATGAGGACTGCATCGTCATCGGCAGAAGCATTGTGGATGAAATCAACATCGGCCAGATCATGAGAAGCATGGGCGGGGGCGGGCATCCGGGCGCAGGCTCCGCCATGCTGAAGGGGGCCAATCCGCGAAAACTGAAGGAGTGGGTGCTTGAACTGATGAGGGGGAACCAGCAGACATCGGTCATAGTCAGTGATTTAATGTCTTATCCGGTTCTTACGGTTACGCCGGACATGAGCATGGCCCAGGTTTTGGCGTTTCTGGAGGACAAGGGGTGCACCGGATTTCCCGTAGTGGACGACGATAGGCTGATGGGCGTGATTTCCCGCAGGGACTTTAAGAAGCTGAAAAAAAGCGCCCAGATGCAGGCGCCGGTCAAGGCATTTATGAGCACGAAAAATATCACCATCGAACCGGATAAAAGCCCCATGGAAGCGGC
>CAZFWD010000070.1:0-5823 GCA_964522535.1 uncultured Desulfonema sp. | reverse complement strand
ATATCCTCCAGGTCCTTTTTGTTGAATTCGGGAAGGACAATGGTTTTGATGCCGGCGCGATGGGCCGCCAGCACCTTTTCCTTGATGCCGCCCACCGGCATCACCTGTCCCCGCAGGGTGATCTCCCCGGTCATGGCGAGGTTTTTGGGGGTGGTTTTGCCGGTCAGCAGGGAGGCCAGGGCGGTCAGCATGGTCACCCCGGCGGACGGCCCGTCCTTGGGGATCGCCCCTGCCGGTACATGGATATGAATGTCATGGGTCTGGAAGAATTTTTTTTCGATCTTCAGCGCGTCCGCATGGGTCCGAATATAGCTTAGGGCCGCGGTGGCCGATTCCTTCATGACATCGCCGAGCTGCCCGGTCAGGGTCAGCTTGCCGCTCCCTTCCATGGCGGTGGCCTCGATAAAAAGGATATCGCCGCCGGCCTCGGTCCAGGCCAGCCCCATGACCACCCCGGGGGTGGCGACCCGGTTTTTCATCTCATGGCTGATCCGCACCGGGCCGAGGTATTCGGCGATATTTTTTTTATCTATTTTTATAGAGCTGGCTTCTCCCCGGGCGATGCTGGTGGCGACCCCCCGGCAGACGTTTGCGATCTCCCGTTCCAGGTTGCGAAGCCCGGCCTCAAGGGTATAACCGGAGATGATCTCCCGAATCGCCCCCTGGGTGAACAGGATTCGGCCGGGTTTGAGCCCATTGGCCTTGCGCTGCCGGGGAATCAGGTACCTGAAGGCGATCTTGATTTTTTCCTCCTGGGTGTATCCCGACAGCCGCAGCACCTCCATTCGGTCCCGCAGGGCCGGCGGAATGGTGTCTAAAATATTGGCGGTGGTGATGAACATTACCTTGGAGAGGTCGAAGGGAACATCCAGGTAATGGTCTTCAAACGAAAAGTTCTGTTCCGGGTCCAGCACCTCCAGCAGGGCGGAAGAGGGATCCCCTCTGAAGTCGCTGCCCACCTTGTCGATCTCGTCGAGCATGAACACCGGGTTGCTGGAACCCGCGCGGCGGATCCCCTGAATGATGCGGCCGGGCAGGGCGCCCACGTAGGTGCGGCGGTGGCCGCGGATTTCCGCCTCATCCCGAATGCCGCCCAGGGCGATGCGGATGAATTTTCGGCCCAGGGCGCGGGCGACGGAGTGGCCCAAAGAGGTTTTCCCTGTGCCCGGAGGACCCGCGAAACAAAGGATCGGGCCCTTGATCTCCGGGTTTAATTTCCGTACCGCCAGGTACTCCAGTATCCTTTTTTTGGCCTTTTCAAGACCGAAATGATCGGTGTCCAGCACCTTCTGGGCCTTGTCCAGGTTCAGGTTGTCGTCGGTGGTTTCGTTCCAGGGAAGCTGGGTGATCCAATCCAGGTAGGTGGAGGCCACCGTGTATTCCGCCGACGAGGGGTGCATGCGGGAAAGGCGGTCGAGCTCCCGCTGGGCCTCCTTGGCCGCCACTTCCGGAAGGTTTTTTTCCTTTATCTTGGTCCGGTATTCCTCGATTTCGACGTTGGTTTCGTCGGTCTCCCCGAGTTCCTCCTTTATTGCCTTGAGCTGCTGGCGCAGGTAGTAATCCCGCTGCTGTTTATCCATGTCACCCTTGACCTGGGACTGGATTTTGCTGCCGATTTTTAGGATTTCGAGCTGGTAGTTTACCATTTTGGTGACTTTTTTTAAGCGCTGTTTTATGTCCAGGGTCTCAAGGATCTCCTGTTTTTCCTTGGTGGTGGCGTTGATGGTGGAGGTGACCATGTCCGAAAGGATATCTGGTTCGTCAAGGGATTTGGCAAGGGAGGCGATTTCAGGCGGCATGCCCGGGGAGAGCTGAACGATCTTCTGGTACTGGTTGATCAGGTTGAGCATCAGGGCCTCGATCTCCTTGTCTTTTGTCCATTCCGCCTCAAGCGGCTCAACTTTTGCCTTAAAGTAGGGCTGTTTCTGGGTGTATTCCGTGATTTTAAACCGGCCCAGTCCCTGCAGAAGCAGCTGGGCCTTATCCTCGTCCATCTTGGCCATTTTCAGGATAATCGCGCTGGCGCCGACGCCGTGCAGGTCATCCGTGGAATACTCGGTTTTGGGCTCCGTGGCGGTGGAGGTGATGGCGCCGATGATCCGGTTTTTTGTCATGGCCTCGTCGATCAGCCGAATGGATTCCTTTTGCAGCACCATCAGCGGCAAAACCATTTTCGGGAAGAGCACGACATCAAATAAGGGGAGAATCGGAAGAATTTCAGGGAGATGTTCAGTTGCGGCGTTGCGGGTTTGCTGCGGTTGATTCATCGTTGACCTCTTTAAACAATGTCGGCCGGTTTTGCAGGCGCGTGTTATTCGTCGGATATGGGGATGCTGTACCGGGTCTCAAGTTTCAGTTTCGGCAGGTGAATATGCAGCAGCCCCTTTTTATAGGAGGCGGTGGCCTTTTCCGTATCCACCGGCGCGGGCAGGTAGAGCATCCGTTCAAACGTGCCGTACTGGATCTCAGCCAGTCGATACCTTCCATTGTCCGCCGGCGGCGTCCCCGAACGTCTTCCGGCGAGCCGGACGCCGCGGCGGTTTATTTCAAGCTCCAGATCCTCCTTTTCAATCCCTGCGATTTCAGCAATGATAATGATCTCATCAGCGGTTTCATAGAGGTCGAGCTGGGGTTTCCAGGCGGTTTTTGAAAAGGCGAACATCGGGCGCATCGAATGAAACACCTCGCTGATGGTTTTTTCGAGGTTTGAACCCGCATTATCAAAATCATTGGCGAACCGAATTTTGATGTATTCCATGTCCGGCTCCTGTTGTTTTTAAGATTCTCACCCGAGAAGTGGATTATCACAATACGGCCTTTTTGTAAAGCGGGGTTTCGCTTGGGGCGACGCGGCGGGGGGAGGCCTGCAAGGAACAGATGCGGAGGGCTTTCTCCGGACGGCAGGGGACGCTCAAATGGGCGGCCTTTACAGGGGAATATGCTTGAATCCCACAACAAACTGGTCCGGCGGGGTATTGGTGGTCACCCAGACATAGCCCTCATTGTAGAGGGTGTCGATCCGTCCGTGCACCGTATACAGGCACCCCTTTTTTGTTTCAAAGGAGAGGTGCTGCAGCAGGTAGTGGTTGCGGTTGATATACGGACAATCCATCAGCACGACGACGAAAACCGTGTGGCGGCCGGGGGTAACCTCGACGGCGGAATCGAAAAACCCCACCTCCTCACCGTCCACTGAAACGATATAGACCTCCGTAAAGGCTTTATCCCGGTCCGGCATGATGACCGCCACCCGGTCTTTGGGCAGATCCGACCAGAGATGGATTTTATCCGTGTTGCAGCCGCTGAGGAGTAGTATCAGGAGCGGAAGAAATACCGTGCTGGCGGCATACCGCCGGAACCCGGGTTGTGTAACGGGGCTGAAGGGATGATTCATCGCCCGCCTGTAAGGAAATGATGTAAGAATATACATTGGCTTCGCAGGAACGCAGACCCGATGGTTTAACGCCTCAAGCCGGCTCGCAGCTCAGAATGCCTATGATTTTAATCTATTCTATTTTTACAACAAAATTTTTAAACATGTCAACCGGTTTGTTGCATTTCCACCGGTGCTATGCCCGATGAAAAAGGTTATTGCTTTATTTATTTCTGGGGACGTGAAAAAGCCTCATTCCGCCGTCAACCTCTGTAGCGTCCCATTTTTCAACCCCTTCGGAAACAGTGATCTCGCCGGTGGCCGTGGGCCATTTCAAAGACGCCCTGGATTTTAGAAAACTCTGTAATCCGTATCAGGCAATCACGGCGTCAAGGGCCATAAACAGCGTAAAAATCGTGGAATCGCTCATTTGCTTCCCTATCCTTGACCAAGGCGGAAATCCATAGGCAATGCCTTGTTCACGTGAAGGCGCGATCTCCCCGTCCGGCTCAAATCCAAGGGAGTATGAATAAGGATAAAAAAATCCGATCCCATCAGTCAAACACAATGAATTTGAGCATGGGGGGCTTTTTTCCGGGAAAAGGTCTTTTACATTTTTTGAATTTGAACTTCTAAAATGTATCGCGACTGTAACTTATTACCCGACAGGCCTCGGATACATTCTTCAGGTACGAAACTGACTGTAGCAATCCAAGCTTATTTCTGATAAGTTTTTCCTCGGTGGGCGTGGCTTTCTCCTCTCTGGGCGGATTACTCCAATCAACACTGTGGTAGAATAAGAAAGCCGAAAAAAAAACCAAATAGAAAGGAGGCGTGCGATGGAAAGAATGGATACAGGGGTGAATCGAAAGCATTTCAAGAAAAAAACGGGGGAGAGGCGGGTCCGGGCGGCCGAATCGGAATCCGAAAGCCCGATCTATGTGGCCCTCAACATGTCCAAGGTGGCGAACAACGAGGAGAGTTTTGAACTCATGCACAAGGTGGGCCCCCGGGTCTGTATTACCACGGCCAGCCATCCCGGATTCGTGGGGTTTCAGGCCAACATTCAGACGGGCCTCCTCCCCCTGGCTGGACGTTTCGGGGGCGGACAGGTCCATATGGAAAAGGCGTTGAACCCGATCCGCAACTATCAGTATACGATGTGGAAGACCTGGCAGGACCACGATGACTTCCATCAACGGCAGTTCAAGAGGATCTTCGAACTTTGTGGAAGCTGCCTGTCCATGGTCGTGGAGGGTCCGTGGGAGCCCGTGTACCGCGTGGTCAAGGCCCAGATGCCGCCGGTCCGATCCATGGGCCAGATCACGGATTTGGGCAAGGACATGCAGCAGCAGAAACCTTTCATTCGATTTGCCACCCCCCAGCGCTGCGTGGCCATTGCCGAGCACACCGTCCGTCCGGGGAGTGAAAAGGCCTTTGAGCAGGGGGCCATTGCCACCATGGAGGCCCTGTCCGATTCCACCGGATTTTTAGGCTACATGCTTCTGAAGCAGATGGGCGTCTGCGCCCTGGGGAGCTTCATGATGGACCCCAAATCCATGGGGCAATCTCTGGAGACGTTGGGGGCCAACCCGCCCGATGACCCGAAACCCCTCTTCAAGACCCCTGAGGCCAATCCCAGCCCGCCCGAATACCTCATTCACAGTGAGTGGGATGCGGCTGAGCTGGCCCAATTGGGGTTTGCGAAGGTCCTGGTCAATACGGGGATTCGAAAGGTCCACGATGACGGCGTCATGGCCCACCTGATTCGAGGGCCCTATATTATGTTCTTTCAGCCCATGATGGAAGAACCCGGCTGGCGGGATAAACTATCCTGAGAAACGTCAAATGGATACCCCTCCTTATTCAGGTTACTTTTTCCGAATTTGAGGGGGATAAGTTTTATGCGACGCTTGCGGCCGGATTCGGGGAAAACGGTTTTTCAAAGTCATCATCCCCGGAGAAGCGCGTGATCGTTGACAAGCGCTTAAAAATCGTACACGGCGCGCCATACGAGGCGGGCATACGGGGACCCGTGTGGATTCCCGCCGCATCCGCCAAAAAAGGCGGAAACGCCCATGGCGACACCGTTTCCGAAGTCAGAAAATGGAAGGGATGGGAAGTCGGGGTGGTAAAAGCGAGTTTCGGTGTCGGCGCGCCCCTGCGTGGGGAATGGTATTATGAAAAAAATACCGGTTTTCTGGTGGGTGGTTTGCGATCTTCGGTGATGGATGATGAAGACGAAGGCTCTTATTTTTTTTTAAAAGACACCAATCTCGAAATCTTAAAGCCGGGTGAAATTGAAGGGTAAAATATTCATTGTCGTTGAATCAACCCATAACAGGTAAGGTTTGAAAATTTTATCTTTAATTCTGGTACTCGGGAGTAATAAAAATCAGACAGATTTTGCATAAAAAAAGGGTTTGTGGGAACGCATCCCCATAAACCCT
>CAZFWD010000069.1:0-3035 GCA_964522535.1 uncultured Desulfonema sp. | reverse complement strand
TGAAGATTCAGACCGCGCACCGGGTCGGGTTTAAGGAGGTTCAGGATTCCCAACCGGTGGATATCTCCGAGGCGGATCTGTTGGCCCTGATCGACAAATACAACAAGGACGATTCCATTCAGGGCATTTTAGTCCAGCTTCCCCTGCCGAAACACATTGATGAGAAGAAGGTTTTAAACGCCATTGATCCGGACAAGGACGTGGACGGTTTTCATCCGGTGAACGTCGGCCGGCTGATGATCGGGGGCTCCGAGGTTAAATTTCCGCCCTGCACCCCCGCAGGAATTCAGGAGATGATTGTTCGCGCCGGCGTTGAAACCAGCGGTGCCGAGGTGGTCGTGGTGGGACGATCGAACATTGTCGGAAAACCCATCGCCAACATGATGCTTCAGAAGGGACCGGGCGCAAATTCCACCGTAACGATCGTTCATACACGGACAAAGGATTTGGCTTTCCATTGCCAGCGCGCGGATATTCTGATTGTGGCCGCCGGCGTGCCGGGTCTTGTCAAGCCGGAATGGATCAAGCCCGGAGCCTGCGTGATCGATGTCGGCGTCAACCGCGTGGGTGAAAAGGTCAGTGAGAAAACCGGTAAAAAGATCGCCATTTTAAAGGGGGATGTGGATTTTGATGCGGCGCAGGAAATCGCCGGCTATATCACCCCTGTTCCGGGCGGGGTCGGGCCGATGACCATCACCATGCTCATGAAAAACACCTTAAGGTCCCTTAAATTCAAACTGGGCTTAATGTAAAACTGATGTAAAACCGCCTTTGTGTTCCCTCTGTTCAAAAAAAAAACCATGCCCGTGAGCAACCGCGCATGGTTTTTTTATGGAGGATCGCCGGATCTTCGTCGAAGACCGGTTTTGGTCGGTACTCAAGGCTGTCAGCAAGGCTTGACACTCGCGTATTAAAAGTTATAATATAATTAATTGAAAACAAATGCGTTTTTATTTTGACGCGGCCCTTAATCGGCGGTTAGCCGAAGGCGCCCTTATCCTCTGGACTTATGGAAACAAACGAAAACATTAAAAAGCGCTTTACCCTGTTGATATACGACAATACCGGGGCTTTTGTGAAACTGAAGCTTTTTTCAAAAGCCGCGGTCCGTATCATGGGTGTTTGTGCCGCGGGGGTCCTCTTTCTGATCGGTTTTTTCGCCTATGATTATATCCAACTTAAGCAGATTCGTCCCCGGACACGGCATCTTCACCATGAAATCAAAGAGTTGAAGGATGTGATCAAGGGGCGGGATCAACAGATCGCCTCGTTTAACACAAAGATCGATGCCTTGCAGCTTAAACTCATCAAGCTGGCGAAGCTGGAGCAGAAGATCAGAAGTATCGCCGGCGGGCAAGCTGAAATAGAGGGGTTAAGCGATTACGGGATGGGCGGCAGCCTTTCGGACAGCCCCATTGATCGTATTGACGGAATAGACGGGCTGGGAACCGATGACGCGCTGATTGAGGGCTTAAACGAGGCGGTGGATCGTCTGGACAAGGCGACCCTTGACCGGTCAGAGGAGTTTAACGCCTTATGGGCGACCCTGAGGGAGATCAAACAGATTCAGGATTCAACCCCTTCCATTCGTCCGATTGAAGGCGGCTGGATTTCCTCAAGGTTCGGCTATCGGAACTCTCCTTTCAGCGGAAGGCGGGAATTCCATTCCGGTGTGGATATCGCCAACCACATCGGCACGCCGGTGAAAGCGACCGCCGGCGGTACCGTCACCTACGCCGGCTCCAGGGGGCTGCTCGGAAACAGCGTGATTATCGATCACGGTTTCGGCATATCGACGAAGTACGGCCATTTGAGTTGCATCAACGTCAAAGTCGGTCAAGCGGTGAAACGGGGCCGGGTGATCGGCGAGGTGGGGACTTCGGGTCGAAGTACCGGCCCGCATCTCCATTACGAGGTGCGTTTGAACAATATACCGGTGAATCCCTCAAAATACATGGGTTACGATCTGGCAGTCAAAAAGCCTTTATCATAAACGATTTCCCCTGCCTGTCCTTTCCTGAATTTTTTTTTGCCGGTTTTTATATTGTTCCAGAGGAAAGTGAATTCATGAAGCTGGACTCAGCAAACAGGTTTTTACTGAAACTATTCGGAAGTAAAAACGATCGGGTGTTAAGGCGGTTTTTTCCGGTCATCGAGACCATCAACAGCCTGGAGGCCGGGTTGCGCTCCCTGAGCGATTCGGCGCTTGCCGCCCAGACGGATAAGTATAAAGCAAGGTACGCTTCCGGCGAATCCCTTGACAGCCTGCTGCCGGAGGCCTTCGCGGCGGTTCGCGAGGCCTCCCGGCGTACCCTGAATATGCGGCATTTCGACGTCCAACTCATGGGCGGGATCGTGCTGCATGAGGGGAACATCGCGGAGATGAAGACCGGTGAAGGAAAAACCCTGGTGGCGCCCCTGGCGGCCTATCTGAATTCCTTGACCGGCAAGGGCGTTCATGTGGTCACGGTGAACGACTATCTGGCGAGGCGGGATGCGGAATGGATGGGGAAGGTCTATTCCTATCTCGGCCTCACCGTGGGCGCCATCGTACACGGCCTGGACGACCAGGAGCGAAAAGCCGCTTACCAGGCGGACATCATTTACGGCACCAACAATGAATTCGGTTTTGATTACCTTCGGGACAACATGAAGTTTGAACAGGGGATGCTGGTTCAGCGGGAGCTGCATTTCGCCATCGTGGACGAGGTGGACAGCATTCTTATCGATGAGGCCCGAACCCCGCTGATCATCTCCGGCCCGGCGGAAAAATCGACCCATCTGTATTACCAGGTCAACAGCATTATTCCCGCCCTTCAACCGGACATCCATTACGCCGTTGATGAGAAGGCCAAGTCCGCCACCCTGACGGAAGAGGGGGTGGCCAAGGCGGAGAAGCTTTTGAAGGTTGATAACCTGTATGATACGCGGAATATTGAACTGTTGCATCATGTGAACCAGGCCTTGAAGGCGCATAGCCTGTTCGCCCGGGATGTGGATTACATCGTCAAGGACGGCGAGGTGATCATCGTGGA
>CAZFWD010000068.1:0-4417 GCA_964522535.1 uncultured Desulfonema sp. | reverse complement strand
CTGGCCGAAACCCTTTCCCCAGATCCCGCCCGAGCCGAACGCCATGAGGGAATGGATGATCTGGTACCCCTCATCCAGGGGGTACTTCCAGGGATCGAGAAAGGTGATGTAGCGCTTGAACCGGTACTGGCAGGGAAAGATCAGATACAGGGCCGCCGGCGCGATCAGCAGCAGGGTCAGCAGTAAATGCCGCAGGGGCACCCGGCCGGCGAACATCATGACCCAGACCAGCATCCATAAAATCGCGGTGGATCCGAAATCCGGCTGCAGGATCACCAGCACGGAAAGAAGGGTCAGCACGGCCACATGGGGAACAAACCCGATGCTGAACGCCTCCACGCGGTCCTGCTTTTTGCAAAGGGAATAGGCCGTAAACACAACCAGGGCAAAACGGGCGAACTCCACAGGCTGGAACGTCAATCCCATCACCTTGATCCAGCGGGATGCACCCCCGGCGGAGTAGCCGATGCCGTCGATGAAAACCGCGACCAGCAGCAAAACAGCCAGCGGCAGCAGGCCATAAACGAGCCTAGCGTAAAACCGGTACGGAAAATAGCGGCAGATCAGCAGCGCGAGCATGCCCAGCCCCGCAAAGGCCAGCTCTTTTTTTAAAAAATGATATTCGTTGCCGTAGTGTTTCAGCGCCAGCTCACTGCTGGCGCTGTAGACCATCGCCACTCCGATGCCGGTCAAAACCAGAACCGGCAGCAGCAGGGCAAAATCAAAGGAAAAAATGCGGATTGACCGCTCGGTTCGGCTCATGCCCGCCCTCCTGTGATTTCATGCACGGCCTTGACAAAATCATCCCCCCGACGGGCATAACTTTCATACAGGTCAAAACTGGAACAGGCCGGCGAAAGAAGGACCGCATCCCCGGGCGCCGCCGCATCCACCGCCGAGTGGACCGCATCCCGCATTCGCGACGCCATGGAGATCGAAACCGTATCCGCCAGGGCCGCTTGAATTTTTTCGCCCGCCTCCCCCATGACCACCAGGTGCCGAACAATACGTTGAATCTGGGGCTTGAGGCCCTCGTAGCTTCCCCCCTTGTCGCGTCCTCCCAGAATCAGGACCACCGGGGAGGAAAAAAACTCAAGCGCCCGGATCACCGCATCCACATTCGTGGCCTTGGAATCGTCATAAAATTTGATGCCACCGGAAGTGGCAACATAACTCAGCCGGTGCGGAAGCCCCTTAAACCCGTGAATGGCGGTTTCCACCGCCTGAATGGAAGCGCCCGAGGACAGGGCCGCCAGGCCCGCGGCCAGGGCGTTTTCCAGGTTATGCCTTCCTTCCAGGGGCATCTTCGTGCCGTCCACCTGATGGAAACCGGTCTCGGCGAGATTGAAATGAAGGGTTTTCCCGGATATCCAGGCCCCGTTTTCAACCGGTTCTTTAAGGTTATACATAAGCCGGCGGGATTTGAGATCGCCGGTCACCGAAAGGATCGCCGGGTCCGCGGCATTGAGAACGGATATTTCCGTCTTTTCCTGGTTCATGAAGATTCTCGCTTTGGATCGGGCATAGGCGTTAAAGTCCGAATACCGGTCCAGGTGGTCGTCGGTGATATTTAAAAGGACGCCCACCCGGGGCCTGAAGCTTTCAATGGTGTCGAGCTGAAAGCTGCTGACCTCCGCGACCACGAAATCCAAGGATCCGTTCATTTCCACAGCGTCGATTAAGGGGGTTCCGATATTTCCCCCCACAAACACGGAAAAACCGGAGCCTTTCAGCATCTCGCCCAAAAGGGTCGTGACGGTGGTTTTTCCGTTGGTTCCGGTCACCGCGATAATCGGGGTGCGTATGAACCCGAAGGCGAGCTCGATCTCCCCGATCACGGGGACGCCCTTTCTCGCCGCTTGAAGTACCGGCGCGATGGTATGGGGCACGCCCGGGCTCAAAACGATCAGATCGGCGGCTTCAAACGCCCCGGCCTCCTGACGACCAAGGACCAGGTTCACGTCCAGATCGCTGATCATGGAGACCCGTGTGGCAAGCGCCTCGGGAGCGGCGGTATCGGTCACCGTCACACGTGCCCCCCGGCTGGCCAAAAACCGGGTCACGGAAACACCGGTGATGCCGAGACCTGCAACCAGTATATGCTTGTTTTTTATCTCCATCGTCCGATGGGCCGCCCTATCTGAGTTTCAAGGTGCTGATGGCAACCAGGGCCAGAATAATCGCCACGATCCAGAACCGAACGATCACCTTGGACTCGGGCCACCCCTTCAGTTCAAAATGATGATGAAGGGGCGCCATTAAAAAAATCCGTTGCCCTCCGGTGAACTTGAAATACCCCACCTGAAGGATGACCGAGACCGCCTCAATCAAGAACACCCCGCCCACGATCATCATGAGGATTTCCTGCTTGGTGATCACGGCAACGGTTCCCAGTATCGCGCCCAGCGGCAGGGAACCGACATCCCCCATGAAGACCTGCGCAGGATAGGCGTTGAACCATAAAAACCCCAGCCCGGCCCCGGCCATGGCCCCGCACATGATCGTCAGCTCCCCGCAACCGGTCACATAGTTGATCTGCAGGTACTCCGCGATCCTGATGTGCCCAGCGACATAGGCCAACAGCATATAAGTGGCCGCTGCGATGATCACCGGACCGATGGCCAGCCCGTCCAGGCCGTCGGTCAGGTTGACGGCATTGGAGGTCCCCGCGATGACCAGGATGGCAAACAGAATGTAGCCCGCCCCGAGATCCGGGGACAGGGTCTTGAAAAACGGAATGGTGACCTGCGTGTTGAACAGGGGATACCTGTAAACCAGATACCCGGCCAGACCTGCGAACAGGACCTGCAGGAGAAATTTGTCTCTGGCGCTCAACCCCTTGTTCCGTTTTTTGATCTGTTTCAGATAGTCATCCACGAAACCGATGGCAAAATACCCGGCCGTGACCAGCAGAACCACCCATACGTAGAAATTCCGCAAATCCGCCCAGAGCAGGGTGGCGACAACGATGGATACGATAATCAAAACCCCGCCCATGGTCGGCGTACCGGCCTTGTCCTGGTGCCGCTTCGGCCCCACCCCGCGAATATACTGCCCGATCTGTTTTTCGGAGAGCTTGTGAATCACCCAGGGGCCGAGGATAAATCCGATCAGCAGCGCCGTCAGGCTGGCGCAGATCGTCCGGAAGGTGATGTAGCGAAAAACGTTAAAAACGGTTATCTCGCTGTGCAACGCGTATAACAGATGATAAAGCATTCCATCCTCACCCTTATGCGGTCTTTTCAGCCGCCGGCTTTGCGCCGGTTAAAGCCTGCACGATATCCTCCATACCCATGCCCCTTGACCCCTTCACCAGCACCCAGTCCCCCGGAACGACGAATTCCAGCAAATGCGCCGTGATCTCAGGCTTGGCCCCGGTGATGATCGCGGCGGCGGCCATGCCGGCCTTCAGAGCGCCCCGAGCCACGGCGTTTGCAAAAATACCGGTCGCGTACAGCCGGGTTACTCCGGCTTCCACCGCAATCCCGCCGAGGGTTTCATGAAACCGCTCGGCCTGTTCGCCGAGCTCCAGCATATCCCCGGCAACCAGCACGCATGAGCCCTTACCCCTTAGGGATACCAGGGTTTGAATCGCAGCCTCCATGGAGGCGGGGTTGGCGTTATAGGTGTCGTCGATCACAAACACCCCGCATGCGGTTTCAAAAAGATGCATTCGGCCGTTTGCCGGCTTAAAGGCCTCGAGGCCGGACTTGATCGCATCCGCGGAAAGCCCCAGCAGGTGCCCGATTGCCGAGGCGGCCAGGGCGTTTGTCACCATGAACCGCCCCGGCGCCTTAACTTCGATGGGCACCCGCTCATTCGGCAACTCAAGCACAAAGGCCGTTCCCACCCCCCTGGCGGTCACCCCCTCCGCCCGAATATCCGCATGGGGCGATAGGCCGAAATACAATACCTTTCGAGAGGCTTCTTTGCCCAGGCGGGCACAATACGGGTCATCCCCGTTCAACACCAGCCAGCCGTCGGTTTTTATCCTTTCGATAAGTTCCCCCTTGGCCCGCATCACCGCCCCGACGCCGCCCAGGCCTTCGAGGTGGGCCGGACCGATATTGGTGATGACCCCGATATCGGGGGAACAGATTTCGCCGAGCCGGCGAATCTCGCCGGGATGATTCATGCCGAGCTCCACCACGGCCGCCTCATGGGAACGGCCCAAATTAAGCAGGGTCAGGGGAAGCCCGATCTCGTTGTTTAGGTTGCCGGGCGTCGAAAGGGTGTTGAACTTTTTCCCCATCACCGCGGCGGCCTTTTTTTGGGTGGTTTTCTTTCCGTGGCCCCGGGTGAGGCCCGCCACAGCAACGCCCGCCCGTCTTCGTTGAAAACCGGCCATGTCCCCCAGTGCGCGAACCGTATCCGCCACCAGAATGCAACACACATTTTCCCGTAAGGCATGCACCGA
>CAZFWD010000067.1:0-9950 GCA_964522535.1 uncultured Desulfonema sp. | reverse complement strand
TCGTTTTAAACCCCATCACCTCGTTGAAATCCAGGGCGGTAAAATCAGAAGAGACGATGTCCCCGGCGTAGGCCACCAGGGTCACCTCGCCTGCGTCATCCCCCAGAATGGTCCCGGAGATGGAAGCCTCGTAGTCAAACACCTCCCGGTTAATGTCAATGTGAAACCCCTCGTTTAACCCCTCGTGCAACACCACCGCGGGCGTGATCTTTCCGGCCTCAAAGTAGGTCCCGATAAAATCCCCGGGGGTAAACCCCGGAAAACCACCCACAAAATCCTTGTCCCACAGGCCGATCAGCATCACCCGGTCCCCGGGCTCAAGCCCGGTATTTGTAAGATCAAAGGAAAAAACCGTATCAGGTGCGGATATTCTTGAAAAATAAAGGATCGCACTAAACGGGTCCGCCAGCACCGCATCCGGATCAGACCCGTCAAATACGGCGATATACACCGGAGAAGCGCCTGGACTGTAGGCCACCGGCAAAGAAAAATCCCCGGAAATAGACACCGGAGACGCAGAAGGAGCGTTCACATCAAACTTAAACTCAATGTCGATACCGGCAACCTCCCCTCCTGTTATAATCAGCAGGGAGGAAAACTCTTCTTCGCTTTTTGCGTAAAACCCGATCTTATCCCCTCCGTCCACGGTCCCGCTGCCGTTGGCGTCCAGCAGAGCAAAAATCTGAAGGTTTTCAATGGGCACATCCTTACCATAGGGAAGGATGTTCAAGGTGTAGGCCTGGGAACCCGATCCCTTGGTGATCGTTCTAAACCCCATCACATCATTGAAATCTATGGCCGTGAAATCAGAAGATTCGATATCCCCGGCATAGGCCACCAGGGTCACCTCGCCGGTATCGCTTCCCAGAATGCTCCCGGAGATGGAAGCCTCGTAGTCAAACACCTCCCGGTTGATGTCGATGTGAAACCCCTCGTTTAACCCCTCGTGCAGCACCACCGCGGGCGTGATCTTTCCGACCTCGTAATAAACCCCGATGAAATCCCCCTGGTCCGGAAAAGGAACATCATTGGTATAGTTGTTGTCGACAAAGGCAATCAGATAAACAATGTCCCCGGGGATCAGCCCCTTGCCCGAAAGATCCACGCGAAACGAGGCGTTCGCCTTGTCGGCGACCACGTACTCAATGATGGCCTCCCTGGGGTTGTTCTCAAGGATGTCCGCATCAATGCTGCTGGTGACCGAAACCAGCACCGGGGCATCGGAATCCGCAACCGAGTCCGGAAACGATAGCGTGCCGGACAGGACAATCCCTTTTTTTCCCGAAGAATCACCACACCCGGACACCCCCGCCAGAAAGACTGTCAGGAGTACCACAATGTAAACCTTATGGATACGCATAACGGAGATTCACCATGATGAAATCGTTGCTCTCGTAATAATAGAACAGGGAATCTTTTTCATAATCCCCCTCGCCCTGGCCCCTGATGCCCACATACGCCAGCTCCAGTTTAAACCCGTTTTTAAAGTCATACCCGATCTGGGGCCACAGCACATACCCGCTGTTGCGGGTTTCAATCACCGCGGTCAAAGACAGGTTGATCCGCTTGTCAAAGTAATCGTCCTGAAACCGGCAGGTGAGAATATCCGTGATCTCGGGCGGGTTGATCTCATCCTCAAAATACTGGGCCTGATACCATTCCACGGTAAAAAGGGTATCCCCGGCATGGTCCGGAATCAGCTTATGCAGCGGAATAAAGTAATTAAACCCCAGCGAGTAGGACAGGTAATCGGTCCTTGTGGTGTCATAAGGAAACTCCAGGTCCTGGGGACGATCGGTATCCTGCTCGATAAATCCCCTTTTGTTCGGGGAATAGGCGGCCTCGGCCTGAAAAACAAAATCCTCATAGGTCCACGCAAAGTCAAACCCGACATAATCGACCATAAACGCCTGGGGCCGAATCATCACGGACACCGTCTGGTTCTCCTCAAGCACAGTGCGAAACGGAACAAGGACCTGATCGCGATCCGGGCCGTGATAACCGCTTAAGGAAAAATCAATTCCTTCCCAGGTGCTGGAAATTCTGGCGCCGTAGCCGAAGTTTTCCATTTTTGCGGACAGGTGTTGAGACTCATCAAAAATCAGCGGGTAGGCGTCCTCCACCTCCTTAACCGCCCAGAAGCTGTTGGTCACGGGCAGGGCCTCCTCCACGTGAAGCGGGACGAACACCATCTCCAGGGTGAACCGGTCAAAAAAAACCATTCCCGACACCGCCGGCACGCCGAACCGGGCCTCATCCTCGTCAATAAACATCAGCTCCCTTAAATCCGGAGGGTTAAAGTACTGGGTGGAATTCATGAAATCCGCTGTCCCCCATGAAAACAGTTGATTGCCGATGCGAATCCGGTAGCTGCCCCTCTGCCAGTTGTAATAAAATTCCCTGGGCATGAATTCACAGGCGTCGCTTGAAATCCTCAGGTTCCGATAGGTTTCGCTGTCATCGACATAAGGATAATGCTCTCCGATATCCTCATTAAAAAAAGTGGGGAAAAAATAGACATGGGTGACGGAAAAAAGATAGCTGTCGGACAGTCCGTACCGGCATTCCAAACGCGCAGACACCTCATTCTTTACGCTCGCATCAATGAAATGAAGCTCTTGTCGGGTGTTGATATAATTTTCAATCGCCGCATCAATACGCCAGGTAAACAAAGAGGTGCTGCCGCCCGCTTCAGGCCCTTTCTCCAGCTCCGACTCCCAGTCCTCATCAAACGCCAGGTCATCAGAGAAATCCTCCCCGTTCTGAAGGTCATCGGCTGCGCTGTTCTCCATCAGGGTCAAGGCGTCCGGGGAATCAGCGGCCGACACGAAGCACAGGGGATAAATGGCCTCAACCCCGCCAAGGGCAATCAGAAGAATCAATACAAAGATAAGGGAGCTGACGCCGTTACCTGTAATAATCCAACCTCATTCACAAAAGAAGAAGCGATTCCATGGATTCGCAGATATCGCATTTCCGTTTCATTTATTTTGCAATCACATCGGCGCGACGTCCGCAATCGTTATATTCGGTTATCGCAACGCCTCCTTGTTAAACTTTGAGTCATCGATCTCGGAATTATACTTCAGTCCTTTCAACTCCAGCTCGGTATACCCCTTTCCGTCCGCAAGCGCCATCTTGACCTTATGGGGGGTTAAAATCCCGTCAATGGTTTTCACCTCATAGTTTTCCAGAAACTTGTGGAACTCGCCGTCCTTGTAGAAATCGATCCGAACCACAAAACAATCCGATTTGCGGGGATAAAAAACCACCTTGTCGTACACCTTCTCCCCGACCTTCTTGATCCCCTGAACCTGATAACAGTCTTCCCCAACGGCTTTTCCCTCGCCGAGAAGCTGATAGTCGTAATCATCAATGTCCACGGAGGTCAGGTCCTCATAGTAGAAATGAGAATTCACAAATGGCTTGCCCTTGGACGAGGAGGCGATCCGCTTGATCTTGCCCGAGGACAGTCTGAGCCACTGGTCGTCATCCGCGGCCTTGTGGGAATGGGTCAGCAGCTTGATCTGGGTCGGCCGAATAAAGGCGATCATGGCCTTGTCCTCATCATTGGGGTATTGCTTCATCTGAAGCACAAACTCCTTTTCCTCAACCCCGCTCCCCTTGTGAATCAGCATCAGAATTTTGCTGAGCGCCGTATTCGGCTCGGGCAACGCGTCGGACTTTTCCATGATCTCCCTGCCGGTCAATGCATACAGCGGCTGACAAAATAAAAAAATCATCATGCACACGACAAAAATTCGACCCTTCATGAATACCTCCATAAACCCATAAGGCTTTTGGCCTGCCTGAAAAAGGCGTGCTCTGCACCCGCTCAGGCACGGCGTGACCGAAAACGGATTCAGGCTAACAGATTCATTTTTAAAAATCGACAAAAAAAAGCGACGACGAGGGGAATCAATCCGCGGGATGACCCACGCCGACCCGGCTCTGTCTCTCTCTGAGCCGCCACCGCCGAAAACGACCATATCCCAAGGATAGAAGGGATGAATGGGCATCGGATTCGGCAGGCGCCAAGCGGACATTTGTAAGCTTTATCGCGGCGGGCAGAACCAGCAACGCCCCCAGGGTGGTGGCCACCATGGTGATGGCCATCAGCAGTCCGAAAAGCACCAGCGGTTTAAATGTGGAGAGTTCCAGAACCAGAAAACCGAAGATCAGCGCCACTGAGGTGAAAATGATCGCCTTGCCGGCCACCTGCAGGGTCTGAAAAATGGCGGCGTTCACATCCTCCCCGGCTTGCCGGTAATGGCGAAAGGTGTTGAGAAAATGAATGGTGTCATCCACCCCGATGCCGATGGTGATTGCCGCGATGATGGATGTGGCGATATCCAGGCGAATGCCCGTCCAGCCCATGATCCCAAAATTGGCGATCACCGCGACGCTCATGGGAATCATGGAAAGCAGCGCGGACCTGGCGTCCCTTAAAAGAAAAAATACCACGATGCCGATCACCAGCAGGGTCATAAACAAACTCTGAAGCTGGCCGTTGACAATATAATCGATGCTGGTGATCATCATTACCGGATGGCCGGTAATCTTATAAGAATACCCCGGCGGAAGGCTTTGATCGAGATGCTGCGAAATCCGATGAAAGATATGCTTCAATCCGGCGCTGCCGAGAAGCGCCCCCTCTTTTTCGCCCAGCCGGGCCAGAATGTTGCAGGTGCGAAACTCCGGGTCCACATAGGGTTCAAACCGGTCGATTCGGCCGTCGGAGTTTGCGTCTTCATCGGAATAGATCTCCAGGTAGTCCAAAATCTCCCCATCGGTTTCAGGGACGTTAAAGTAGGCCGGGTCATCGTTGTTCATGGCCATGTGCATGGTCTTGATAAAATCGGAAAACGCATCGGTCCGGGCCACGCAAAGATCCTGGTTTTCATTCGACTGGAGCCAGCTTCGAACATCCTCGATCACCGCCAAAAAGCCCGCGGACTTGATCCCGTCGGGCTTTCCGGAATCAATGAGTACGCTAAACCCCCAGCGTCCGCCGAACTTATCGCCGATGATTTTTGCGCTGGTGCGGATCTCGCTGTCTTTTTTAAAATAATGCAGCAGCTCGGTCTCGGTCTGCATCTTAAACATCCCCGCCACGGAAAAAAGGAGGATCACCGCCACCACCGCCATCACCTTTCGGTAATGATGGACGGACAATGACGATAAGCCGTGCAGCAGGCCGTCCACGGCCGAAAATTCAAACAGCTTCCGTTTTTCGAATGCCCCCCCCTTTTTATGCGGCAGCAACGCCAGCCCCGCCGGTATCAGGGTGGCTGAAATCAAAACCGCAAACAACACCCCCAGGGCTGAAAAAATTCCCCACTCCCGAATGGCCGAGAGCCGGTGGGTTCCCAGGGTCAGAAAGGAGACAAAGGTCGTCAGCCCGGCCAGCAGCACCGTGGTGGAAATATGGACCATGGCGCCCCTCAGCCCGTCCGTCTTTTGGTCCTCGGCAATCAGATTAAAATCCGCATAATACTGATTCAAAATATGGATGGCGTAGGAGCTGCCCACCGCGATCATCAGGATCGGAATGGAGATGCCCACGGTCGTGACCTTGACCCCCAAAAGCCCCATCAGCCCGATAATCCAGAGGGTGGACATGGCAAGGGTAACCGTCGGCAGCACCACGCCTCGAAGGGTTCGAAAGTTCAAAAAGAAGACGATCATGGCCACCAGCATCACCAGCGGCACCAGCCGGGAAAGGTCCTGCTGCATGTAGTTATTGATCCAGATGTAGATAACCGGCTGGCCCTGGGGAATGATGCGGAGGTTGCGATGACTGGCTACGATGTCAAGCACCTCCCGGGCGATGGGGTCCGAGTCGGCGACGTCCTTGAAACGAAGGATAATGCCGAAATCCGTGATTGCGCCCTTGTCGTCCACGGCATAGATCCCTCTTTCAAACACCGGATTGCGCTTGAGTTTGGCGATAAACGCCTCAAACCCGGCGCGGTCTTTGGGAAGCAGCCGGTTGCCGTTTCTATCAAGCCCAATCAGATCCACGGTTTCCAGGGTATCTTCGCTGCCGGTAATATCCTGGGTGGTAAACGGCGAGATAATCTCATCAATCATCTCCCGGGCCTTGATTTCATCGGCCGCAGCCACGGCCTGGATCAGCCGGCGTTTTTCCCGACGGCTCAGGTCGCCGCTTGGCCATCCGACCTTTTCAAGCTTTCGCTCAATCAACCGCTTAAATTCCGGATCATCGGAAAACCGATGCATGAGCTGCGCGCCGCTGATGTCGGGGTCTGAAAGCAAAGCCTTCAGCCTGGCCAAGCGGCGGCTCTCCAGGTCCGGACGGTAGCCTGCAAACGCCTCGATATCGATCAAAAGATCGTTGATATGGCTGAAGGTTTCGTAGCGCCACAAATGCTCCGCGGACACCGCCAGGATAACAAAGGCATCGGTGTCTCCGTAAACCTCCTTGACCCGATTGTAGTATTGATACTGGGCATCCGACTGGGGCAAAAAGGTGGCAATCCCCGTGTCAAACTTCAGATCAAACATTCCGGCGGACAAAAAAACCGTCATCATCGCAAAGCCGATCAGCACGAGGATCGGTCTTTTTAAAACAAATCGAATGTATCTTTCCATTCCAGCGCCTCAACCCCATACCCGCTTAAAAACAGCCTTGCATTTCCTGTGATCCAGCCGCGAATTCCTTCAAAACCACCCTTCTTGACTGATGCGTCAGTCATTGCAAGCACAAAAAAAACCGGCCGTTATGGCCCCGCATACGCATCACCGACCCGGCCTTATTTTCAAATTCCTTTAACTTTAATTGACAACCCCAAAAAGAAAGATATAATCAACCAACTCATTGATTTGAAAATATGGGTGTATTGACTGACACATCAGTCAATACACCCATTTCACAGGCTTAAATAAATTGCAAGAAAAAAATAAGCAGCAACGATAAATACGTCACTTGACCGGTGGAACTCTTTCGAGTTTATATTTAACACTTTAAATTTAATGATAATTCAAAACGACCGGGATTCGCACACGCCCCAAAAAAAATCATGCTGCAACCATACCTTCGCCTGGTCATAAAACGGCCGGTTATTCCGATCATCATTTTGGCCGGTATCACGATCTTTCTCGCTTTCGGGATGTCAAAACTGAAGTTTGACAGTTCCCTGGAAGCGTTTATGCCGAAAAACGATTCGGCCTACCTCAAATACACCCAGACCAAAAAGGTGTTCGGGGATAACGGCCGGTTTGTCATTATGGCGGTGTCCGCAAAAAACCTCTGGTCTTCCGCCGCGTTTGAGGAATTCGACAGGCTGATCTGCGATATCGAAACCTACCAGGATTATCACCCCCAAAAAGAAAAAAAACAGCTTGAGACCTTTTACGAAATCATCCATCAAAAACCGGTCAGCCTTTCAAATATCCTTGAGGTTTTCCGCGATGACCCCGAATTTTCCCGATTCCTTCAGCGAAAGGCGAAGCGGTTCAACATGGCTCATGCGGACCCGCTGACGCCCAAAAACATCAGGCGCCTGACACGAGCGGTCGAGGAAAACACCGCTTTAAAAAAACTCGAAATCATCGACACCATTCTTTCTCCGTTCACCTTAAAGGATATTTCCGGTGAAAACGATACCCTTGAAACCTACGACCTGATTGAAAAGGATGACAACGGGCGGCGCATCCTTCCCAAAACAGCCCAAGAGATGAGCGCCTTTGAGCAGCGCCTGAAGAAAAACCCTGTATTTGAGACCGGCATCTACGCCGCTGACCCTGAAACAGGCGAGATCACCGATTTCGCGGTTATCGTCAAATTCGTGTCCGATGGCGAACAGGAGCCGGTGGTCCATGAGATCATCGAAATCGTCGAAGGGTATACCAACCCGCTGCATATCACCTGCTCCGGGGTTCCCTACATGAACGACCGGTTTAACGCGTACCTTGAAAAGGACCTTCGCCGAAGCGTTCCCCTTGTTCTTCTGGTGGTCACCTTTGTCTTCTTTTTTAATTTCAGATCGGTCAGGGGGGTGATTCTTCCCCTGTTCACCCTGGGCATGGCTGAAGTCTGGACCCTGGGGCTGATGGGGCACACGGGTTTCAGGATCACGGCCGTGGCCATCACCCTTCCGCCGCTTCTGATCGCGGTCGGCAGCTCCTATGCCATTCATATCCTCAACCAGTATTATAACGACTTTGACCTGATCACCCTCAAAGGCAAAAGGGAAGGCCTTCAGGAAGCCATGCAGCATATCTCCACCACGGTGTTCCTGGCCGGCTTCACCACCTTTGCGGCGTTTATCAGCATGGTGACCAGCCAGATCACCGCCCTGCGGGAATGGGCGGTGTTTTCGGCGGCCGGGGTATTGTTCGCGGTGTTCATCTCCGTCACCCTCATCCCCGCGGCGCTTGCCCTTATGCCTCACCGCTTTCCCGCGGCCCTGACCGGAAAGGATAAAACCCCCAGAACAACCTTCATCGACAGGCTGCTTGTCATTATCGCCAAAGGATCGGTCCTCCATTACAAAAAAATTTATGTGGTGGTCGGCATCATCCTTGGAGTGTCCTTAATCGGCGCGTCCAGGGTCAGCGTGAACACCGAATTTCTGCATTATTTTAAGGAATCCGATCCCATTCGGCAAAACGTGGTGATCACCGGCAAAAAACTGGGCGGCGGATGGGGGTTTAACATCGTCATTGATTCCAAAGCGCCCGACGGCATCAAATCCCCGGAGTTTTTAAACACCCTTGAAAAAATAAGACAATGGCTGGTGGCCGATGAAAACCCGGACTTGAACGTGGGCAGAACCGACGCCTTTGCCGATTATATCAAACGAATGCACATGGCCATGAACAACGATGACCCGGCCTACTTTAAAATCCCCGAAAACAAGGCGGATATCCTGGACTACCTTGAGATCTACACAGGCGAGGACGAGGACTCGGACGGCCGGGTGGATGATTTTGAGCCGTTTGTGGATCGCAGCTTTCGAAAATCAAACATCCTGGTCAGGCTCACCCATAAAACCGGCGATCTGCTCGGCACCAAGGAGGACCTGCATATCATCAACAGGGTCAAACAGCACCTGGCAAAGACCCTTCCGAAGAACTACGCCTTTTCCGTCAGCGGCTTTCCGGAAATCAACGCTAAAATGGCCCACTACGTGGTGACCGGTCAAATGCAGGGGCTGCTGCTCTCCCTGCTGGCGGTCGCCGCCGTCATCATCCTGCTTTTTAGAAAGTTCACGGCAGGCCCCCTGGCGATGATCGACATGAGCGTGACGATACTGATCAACTTCGGGATCATGGGGTTTTGCGGGATTGCCCTGGATATGGTCACCTCGGTCATCGCCGCCATCACCATCGGCATCGGGGTGGACGACACCATCCATTTTCTCAACACCTACCGGCATCACAAGGGGGAGGACACCAGCCCGGCATCCGCCATTGAGCGAACCACCTTCAGGTCCGGAAAGGCCATCCTGTTCACCTCCCTGGCGCTGATCTGCGGCTTCACCGTCCTGAGCACCTCCAACTTCCTGCCGATCATCCTTTTCGGCCTGCTCATCGCCCTGACCATGATCAACACCACCATCGGCTCCATCCTGCTGGTGCCCTCGGCGATCCGCATGACGAACATCGACCTGAACCGGCCGAGCCGGTTTTTAAAAAAAGTTGTCCCGGCCCGGCTTGGCAAATCTTTGGCCCCCTCCGATTCATAGAGGCTGGGGGACGTATATCATATTATTAGTTGACAGGCGGCATTTGGGCTGATAAAAATGCGTCATGCCGCGTCAGTCAAGAATAGATGCTTCAGGCGCGTTGCACCATATTTGATATAGGTATCACGAGAGATAGGATTAAGCCAAGTATGTCTGGCTGGTAAGTTTGGGGTTACTCAGTCCGCCATATGTGCTCAAATTCAAAGAGGAGAAAAAACAGTCATTGAAAAAGGATTT
>CAZFWD010000066.1:0-9402 GCA_964522535.1 uncultured Desulfonema sp. | reverse complement strand
CAGACGCTTGGCGATGATATAGGCAAACGCCGCCACCGCCACCACCGGAATCAAAACGGAAAAAATAACGGTGGGAATAAAACCAAACAGCTTATACGCCGCCGGCGAAATCAAAACAGCATCCATTGTTTACTCCCTTTCTCATTCCATCAAGACGCCCATCCGTTCAACCGATGGAAAGGCGATTCGATGGCTTATAAACCCTGAATGAAGCTCCGTTCATAGTTAAAAAACAGATTTCCGTCAAGAAAAAATTTACCGCCCGAACGCTGTTCGTTTCGAGCACGGGCCGCCCCGCCGGCAAAGGCGGAGCTTTGCCCCGATGCTCAACAAGCGCCGGCTGCAAAAACGGCTATCCGATGAAGGACGCCTCGTCAATCTCCATGGCGGCGCCGTCCGTGGTCAGGATGGCGTCCATCTTTCCCAGGGTGGCCGGCAGAACCGTTTGGGTGAAGAACTGGGCGCTCTTGAGTTGGCCCGCATAAAAGGGAATATCCTTTTTCGAGGCCTTTTCAAGCGCCTGGGCCGCCACAGAGGCCCGCCAGACGAGCATCCAGGCCATGATCACGTCGCCGCAAACATCCATGAAGGGATAGGAAAAGGCAAAGGCGTTTAACACCTTTTCAGACATGGCGGTCTTGCCCAAATGCATGGCCACCGCGCCCAGCTTGTTTAAGGCCTCTTCCAGCTTTGATGCATAACCCTTCAGGCTGTCGATCCCCTTTGCCGTGTTGACGACAGCCATGACCTCCCCCATCAGGTCCATGACCAGCTTGCCCTTTTTCATGCCCAGCTTGCGGCCGAGCAGATCCATGGACTGAATCCCGTTGGTGCCTTCGTAGATCATGGTGATCCGGCAGTCCCTCATGAGCTGTTCCTGGGGATACTCCTTGATATAGCCGTATCCGCCGTATATCTGCATCCCGAGGTTGCAGACATCAAACGCCCGGTCCGTGACATACCCCTTGGCGACGGGAATCAGCAGGTCGATCAGTCCGTGGTACTTTTCCTTTTCCGCCTCATCGTCCACGGTGTTGGCCTTGTCCTCACACCAGGCCACATAATACAGAAGGCTTCTCATGCCTTCCACATAGGCCTTCATGGTCATCAGCATGCGGCGGACATCCGGATGCTGAATAATGGGAACGGACGGGGCCTCCTTGTCCAGCATGTTCAGCAGGTGCCTGCCCTGGATCCGCTCCTTGGCATAGTTGACGGCGTTGATATAGGAGGCCGTGGCGCAGGCAAAACCCTGCATCCCCACCAGCAGGCGGGCCTCGTTCATCATCAGAAACATGGCGCGCATCCCCTTGTTTTCCTCGCCCAGAAGCGTGCCGCGGCACTTGCCTTTTTCGCCGAAGGCCAGGGTGCAGGTGGAATTCCCATGAATGCCCATTTTTTCCTCAATGCCCACGCAGACCACATCATTGGGTTCTCCCAGGGAGCCGTCGTCGTTCACCCAGATCTTGGGAACCGCAAACAGGGAAATCCCCTTGGTCCCGGCAGGCGCACCTTCTATACGCGCCAGCACCGGATGGATGAGGTTTTCCACCAGGTCGTGATCACCGCTTGAGATAAAGATCTTCTGGCCGGTGATGGAATAGGTGCCATCCGCGTTTTTGACCGCTTTGGTGGTCAGTGCCCCGACATCGGACCCCGCTTCCGGCTCCGTAAGGCACATGCTGCCGCCCCACTCGCAGGTAAACATCTTTTTCAGATACAGCTGCTTTTGTTTATCCGTGCCAAAGGTTTCAACGAGCTTTCCGGCGCCGTGGGTCAGGCCCGAAAACATCATAAACGCATAGTTGGCGCCGTTAAAATACTCCTCGGCCGCCATGGCCACGGATACCGGCATACCCTGGCCGCCCCAATCCGGGTCTTCCGGCATGGCCGTCCATTCCCCGTCCCGAAGCAGATCAAACGGCTTGCGGAAAATTTCCGGAACCGTGACCTTGCCGTTTTCAAACGTGCAGCCGATCGAGTCTCCCTCCTTGTGGGTGGGCAGGATTTCCTTCACCGCCAGGTTGCGGGCTTCGGAAACAATCAAATCGACGGCCTTTTTGTTGAACTCGGCGTACCGCTCATGCTTGCTGAACTGGTTGACATCCAGTTGCTCGTGCAGGACAAAATCGATGTCCCTTCGGTCTGAAATCTGCTGTGCCATTATTCGTTCCTCCTTTTTTAAATTTTAAAGCGCGTTATCCGTCTGATCATTATATAGGGTTATCGGTGCGATCCGATGCCGTTGATAAACAAATCAGCAAGGGGATCCGCCATAGAAACCAGATCGTACTTTCCGCCGGTGACCACCCAGGTATTGATCACCTCATTAACCGCCCCCAGAATAAACCGCTTCACCACACCGGACTGAATATTTTTCCGCATGCTTCCCTCGGCCTGCCCCTGGGAGATGATGTCGTCTAAGATGTCCAGATACATTCGGGAGATATCGCGAATCAGCGCCTCGTCAATATGGCGGGCGTTTAAGGCTTCCCGCTGGAACACCACCGCCACATCCGGGTTTTGCTGGAACTCAAAAAGGTGTCTTTTAACAAGGCTCCTGAGCTTGGTTTCGGCGTTTTCCGCCTTTTCCACCTCTTTTCGGAAACCGTCAAACACCTGGCGGGTTTTATAGCTGAAAAAATTGAAGAGGATGTCCGCTTTATTTTTGAAATAGAGATAGATGGTGCCGTCGGCCACGCCGGCTTCCCTGGCGATCTGGGAGACGGTCGATTTATAATACCCCTGCCGAGCGAACACCTTGATGGCTGCATTCAGGATCTGGTTGTACTTCCCGTTGTTGCCGGCCCTGTTCGAATTCAATCGGCCTGTTTTATCCTGATTCGTGATAACGTACCTTCTGATTTGAATTGGTAAAAAAAAATGAATACCCATTCACTGAATGAATATTCATTCATTATCAAAACAAATTTTTCCATGTCAAGAAAAAAACCGCCGGATTAGGACTTCACCCGCTCCACGTACTGACCGGTTCGGGTATCGATACGGATCTTCTCACCCGCTTCGATAAACGGCGGCACCTGAACCACATACCCGGTCTCCAGGGTGGCCGGCTTTGAGCTTCCCGAGGCGGTGTCCCCCTTGACCCAGGGGTCCGCCGTGACAATCTTAAGATCGATAAAATTCGGCAAGGACAGGGCAATCGGGCGGCCGTCAAACAGCAGGACGCTGCAGACGGTGTTCTCCTTTAAAAACCGCACGTCGTCACCGATCTGCGCCTTTGTCAAAAACACCTGGTCATAGGTGGCGCTGTTCATGAAGCAGTACTGATCGCCATCTGCATACAAAAACTCCATGGCCTGTTCTTCCAGGTCGGCCGGTTTGAATTTTTCACCGGATCGATAGGTTCGATCAAACTGAATGCCGGTCACCATGTTTTTCAGCCTGCACTTATACAGGGCCTGGCCTTTCCCCGGCTTTACAAACTCAAAACCCACGATGACATAAGGATCGCCGTCGATTTCGATCTTGAGTCCCTTCCTGAGATCTCCGCTTTCATACATCTGTATTCCCCTCTTGATGCTGTTGATTGTCATGTGTTGGACGGATCACACCCTGATCTTCCGCCCGATGAGCTTCCGCCACAAACCGCCTTACCTTTTCCAGATCCTTCTGAAAACGGATCCCCATGCCCCGGTCATCCACCTGGTTGGTGCGGGTGCAGCTGTCCACCCCTGCGGGCCGAACCGTCATCACCCCTTCATACACATTGTCCGAGGACAGCCCACCGGCCAGGATCACCGGAATCCGGCTCGATGCCACCAGCTGCGCGGCAATATGCCAGTCACAAACCCTGCCGGTAATCCCCACAAACCCCTTGACCGGCTGATCCCCGACTCCCTTGCCCTCGACAATCAGGGTGTCCGTTAAAAAATAGTCACTGACCGGCTCAAATAGGCGCGCCAGCCGCATCACCGGAAAATCGTTCGCTGCGCCATGAACCGGAATCGGAATGGAACGCATAATCCGGATTTCCGGAAACCGCTTTTTAACCTCCTCCTGAAGCAGGATATACGGCCGGCAGTCTTCCACAAGGCCGCGCTTTCTCATGGGATCGCCCAGGGCCTCGCAAAAATGGACGATATCCGGCCGGTAATAATCCAGGGAACGAAAAACCGCATCCTTGTCATGATAAAGCAGGATCAGGCTGCTTAGCGCTGCGGTGCCGGCGATGAAGCGAATGGTCTCCCGTATGGAAGCCTGTTTCCAGTCGGTTTCAGACAAAACAACGCTTCCGATGTGATCCACCCCCAGTTCGATCAGCGCCTCGGCCCCTTCGGGCCTCTGCACCTCATAGATCTGCGTGATGATGCGTCCCGCCATTCATCCCCTCTGATGCGCATAAAACGACGCCCATAAAAATTGAGTTGACATTTGCGGCCTGCTTTAACATATTCAACTCACTTAATCAATTTTTTTGATAAAATTAAACAACCTAAACTATTTATTCTGATATCCTCCCCCTCCTAAAAAATGATTCTGATAATTGATTTCGGATCCCAATACAATCAGCTGATTGCGCGGCGGATTCGGGAAGCCCGGGTATACTGCCGGATTGAACCCCCCCGAATTGACATGGGCTATGTCAAATCCCTAAACCCTCAGGGCATCATCCTTTCCGGCGGCCCTGCCAGCATCTATGAAAAAAAAAGCCCGAAAATGGATCCCGCTGTTTTCGAGCTGGGTATTCCGATACTGGGCATCTGCTACGGCATGCAGTTTATGATCGACGCGATGGGCGGGGTTATTGAAAAAGCCGGTAAACGCGAATACGGGTTTACGGATCTTCACATCAAACAGGAAAAAGACCTTTTTAAAAACCTCGGCGGGTCGACAACCTGCTGGATGAGCCATGGGAATTCCATCGTCAGGCTGCCGAAGGGTTTTGTCACGACCGCATCCACCGATAACACCCCCATCGCAGCCGCGGCAAACCCCAAAAAACAGCTCTACGGGCTTCAGTTTCACCCCGAGGTGGCGCACACCCCCCGGGGCGGGAAAATGCTGAAAAACTTTCTCTTTAGCCTGTGCGCCTGCAAACCCGACTGGACCATGAAGGCCTTTGCCCGAGAATCAATTCAGCGGATTCGGGAGCAGGCGGGGGATAAAAAAATCATTCTCGGCTTAAGCGGAGGGGTGGATTCCTCGGTGACCGCCCTGCTGATCCATCGGGCGGTCGGCAAAAATCTCACCTGCATCTTTGTGGATAACGGTCTGCTGAGGTTAAACGAGGCGGCGCGGCTTAAAACCATGTTTAAACAGCACTTAAAAATTAATATCCGCTATGTAAACGCCGCGGGCCGATTTTTAAAGGCCCTTTCCGGCATCAGCGACCCTGAAAACAAACGAAAAATCATCGGCAGAACCTTCATTGAAGTCTTCGAGGCCGAGGCAAAAAAAATAAAGCATGCGGACTTTTTAGCCCAGGGAACCCTTTACCCGGACGTCATTGAGTCTTGTTCGGCCTTCGGCGGACCCAGCTCCATCATTAAATCCCACCACAACGTCGGGGGCCTGCCGAAAAAAATGAAGCTTAAGCTCATCGAACCCTTAAAATTTCTTTTCAAGGACGAGGTCCGGGCGCTCGGCAAGGCCATCGGACTGCCGGAAGAGCTGATCTGGCGGCAGCCGTTTCCCGGACCCGGACTGGCTGTCCGCGTCATCGGAGAAATCACGAGCAAACGGCTGGCGGTCTTGAGACGGGCGGATGCTATTTTGCTTGAAGAAATAAAAATCGCCGGGTATTATAAAAAATTATGGCAATCTTTTGCGGTTCTGCTTCCGGTAAAAAGCGTCGGGGTCATGGGGGACAAGCGCACCTATGAAAACATCGTGGCCGTTCGCGCGGTCACCAGCAAAGAGGCCATGACCGCGGACTGGGCACGCCTGCCCCATAAACTTCTCGGCAAAATTTCCAACCGGATCATCAATGAGGTCCACGGGGTCAACCGGGTGGTCTATGACATCAGTTCAAAACCGCCAAGCACCATTGAATGGGAATAATCGCCTATGGAAAAACAGGGAAAAAAAGGGTTTAAAATCGGTTTAAACACATCGCATGCGCATGACGATACCGAGAAGGAAATCCTTGTCCTTACTGAAAAAAAACAGACCGCCACACCCTTCATGTGCATTGTGCTGGCCGGATTCATCATTCTCGGCGGCACACTCGTATGGGGCTACTACGACCTTCGGAAGGCATTAAACGCCATCAACACCTCCGGTTCGGCGGAAATAGAGGACCTGTCAAGGGACCTCAACAGCAAAATGTTCGATCTGCTGCAGAATCTGGCGGACCAGAAAAGCGCGACCCAGAACCGGCTCGACGACATCGACGGCGCGATAAAGGCCATCACCGCCGACCTGGCCGAGATCAAAACGAACAAATCGGATAAACCCGAGGTGGCCGCCGGCATTTCGGAAATACAAACCAGCCTTGAAGCCATAAACAAAAACGCCGAGGCCATGAGCCAGAGCATCAACGACCTGATCGGCAAGGCGGACAGCACCATCAGCAGCATCAAAAAAGCCCAGGCCGTTATCCAGCAAAACCGGCAGGATATCGAAATGCTTGATGCCAAAAGCATCGATCACGCGACCTTTGAGACCGCTTTGAAGAAAGAAAGGGAATTCAACCAGGAAAACATGGCCCATGCCACCGAGGCGCTGTTCAGTGAAATCGCATCGCTGCAAAAGGCGGTGAAGGCGTTAACCGACAATTCCAACGGCGCCGACAAAACCGATGCGGCAAAACCCAAAAAAAATCAAACACCCGCCGAAAACCCCGACAAAATCATTGAACAAGAGATCAAATAGTCCTCAAAATCCCCGATGGATGCCGATCTTTTAAGACAAATCCTTTTCTCCGTATCCAGCGGCAAGGTCTCTGTGGAGCAGGCCCTGGAGTCCCTAAAGCATATGACGACGGAGGATATCGGCTACGCCCATATCGACCATCACCGCTCCCTGCGCAAGGGCTTTCCAGAGGTGATTTACGGAGAAACCAAGACGGCCCATCAGATCGCCGGGATTATGGAGCGAATGATTCCTCAGGAGAAGGTGATCTTGGTCACCCGGATCGATTCAAAAAAGGCAAAGACCCTGGTTTCAAAATTCGACAAGGCTGAATACCATGAGGATGCGCGCATGCTGGTGTTGTCTACTGCCGATATCCCAATAACCGGCAAAGGAACCATCCTGGTCATCTCCGCCGGAACCTCGGATATTCCCGTGGCAAAAGAGGCCAGCCTCACCGCAAAGGCCATGGGAAACCGCGTGGAGACCCTCTTTGACATAGGCGTTTCCGGCATCCACCGGCTGTTTGCTTACAAGGAGAGGATTTATTCAGCCTCCGTGCTTGTCGTCGTCGCCGGAATGGAAGGGGCGCTTCCCAGTGTGGTGGGAGGGCTTGTGGACAAACCGGTCATCGGGGTGCCGACCAGCGTGGGGTACGGCGCCAGCCTGGGCGGGCTGACCGCCCTGTTTTCCATGCTCAACGCCTGCAGTTCCAATGTGGCCGTGGTCAATATCGACAACGGATTCGGTGCCGGATACCTGGCGTCTCTGATCAACCGAATATAAATTATCCTGTTTCCGCCAAAAACACCCTGGGAATAAAAGGGAATGCGAACGAATCGTTTTGTTTCACTGATTCAATCAAACGCCCGGGAGATCAAATTTTTTCTGGGATTTATTTTTCTGTTTGTCCTGCTCCAGTCGGCATACTACCTCGTCAGGTCCTACGCCACTCCCATTCTGGTGGATTTGATCACCACGAAGACGAGTTCTAAACTCATCAACCTGATCACCCCCCATGAACAAACCGCCGTCAGGGATGGCGCGATCACGGACGGCGTCTATTCGGTGGACATTCGGCGGGGCTGCGAGGGAATCGAAGGAATGCTCCTGCTGATCGCGGCGATCTGTGCCTATCCGGCCGGCATTCGGCTTAAAATCACCGGGATCATCGGGGGGATTCTGGTGTTATACGGCTTCAACATCGCCCGGATCGTGGGGCTCTACTATATCGTAAAGCACCGGCCCGACCTTTTTGACATGATGCACATATACGTCGGACAGACCGTGATCATCATCATCGCGCTTTTTTACTTTATCGCATGGATAAATCAGCTTGAAAAAAATATAAAAAACCATGAACGGTAAAAAAAGCATAAATCTCAAAGGGTTTCTGATTCGATTTCTGCCGGTCTGCCTATTTTTTATTGTTTTCTTTTATGCCGTCTCCCCGTTTTATGTCAGGCTCTTTCTCCCCTTGTTTAAAAAACAGCTGGAGTTCATGCATCCGGAATACGAGGTTTTAACCTATGAAATCATCAAACTGCGTCAAATCAATTACCTCAGGTTCACCATCAAGGTAAATAAACCGATGGCGCATGGAGACGACGCCGACAAGCACCGGAACATCGTACGGCTCAAGGGGCAGGCCAGCAGTCTGTGCGTGGCGCCGGTGCTCATCCTTTCACTGCTGCTGTCATGGCCGCCCCTGTCTCTGCGGCAGCGCCTCTATGGCATCCTGCTTTCCGTGCCGCTGATCATTATCGTCTCGTGCCTGGACTATCCGTTGATTTTCATCAGCCACATCGAATCGGTGTATTCGAACAACGCAGCGGCAAACGGCATTCGGCGGATCTGGGCGCATCTTTTAAACAACGGGGGAAGGCAGTTTTTATCATTGACTGCATTTCTGATATGCGTCGCACCGGCCCACCTTAAACTCGAAACCCCGACCTTTCCCGGCACCAAGGCAACAGACAAAAAAATCGGACGAAACGATCCCTGCCCCTGCGGCAGCGGCAAAAAGTATAAAAACTGCTGCATGAACAAACACTGACCAGCAGGCCTGAAATTCTGGTCATTCACGGATAAGACAAAGCCCCGGCACGGGTTCATCCGCGTCGGGGCTTTGATACATAAATTTTTCGGCGGCGTCCTACTCTCCCACACAGCTTCCCATGCAGTACCATCGGCGCTAAAGGGCTTAACTTCCGAGTTCGAGATGGTTTCGGGTGTTTCCCCTTCGCCATTGCCGCCGAAAAAAACCTTAAAATCTGCGATATAAATTCATCAAAACGCTCAACCCAAAAAATTGTGGCTAAGCCGCACGGCCAATTAGTACCGGTAAGCTCAATGCATTACTGCACTTACACACCCGGCCTATCTACCTTGTCTTCTTCAAGGGGCCTTTAGTCCGCCTTTGACAGCGGAAGGGATATCTTATCTTGGGGTGGGTTTCCCGCTTAGATGCTTTCAGCGGTTATCCCGTCCGAACATAGCTACCCAGCAATGCCGCTGGCGCGACAACTGGAACACCAGTGGTTCGTCCATCCCGGTCCTCTCGTACTAAGGACAGATCCCCTCAAA
>CAZFWD010000065.1:0-7354 GCA_964522535.1 uncultured Desulfonema sp. | reverse complement strand
AAAAGCAAAAGAAATAACGCCTGAAGTGCAGACAGGGGAAAGGGAATTCCGAGTCGGGGATCTGGCGGTTTACCCCGCGCACGGGGTCGGACGGATCGAATCCATCGAACGCAGGACCATCAACGGCGCCAAACACAAATTTTATATAATGAAAATACTTGATAACAGCATGGTCATCATGATTCCGACCGTAAACATCAACTCCGTGGGACTGAGGGAGATCATCGACAAGAATGAGGTCCCTAAAATCTATGCTGTGCTGAAGAAAAAAAAGAATGATGTCTTCGACAACCAGACATGGAACCGCAGGTATAAAGAGTATATGAACAAACTCAAAACCGGTTCCCTCTATGACGTCGCCGAGGTCTTTAGAGACCTCTTCCAGCTAAAGGCCGTCAAGGATCTCTCTTTTGGCGAACGTAAACTCATGGACACCTCAAGGGGACTTCTTTTAAGAGAGCTCTGCGCCGCCAAAAAAGCCGATGAGCCCAGTGTATGGGCGGAGGTTAAATCCCTGTTCAATACCAAACATTAGCAGTAAGGATGTGCTGAAAAAAGAGGGCTTTAACCTGATCGTGGAGGATGATGACGCCGGCAGGCGGCTGGACACCCTGATCGTCGCCAACCTTCCGGAACTTTCCCGCAGCCTGGCCGCTCACCTGATCCGCCAGGGCAGCATACGGGTGGACGGGCTGATTAAAAAACTGGGGTTCAGGCTCAGCCCGGGCCAACTGGTTTCCGGAGAACTTCCAGAGCCATCTCCTTTTGTGTTGCAAGCCGAGTCCCTTCCCCTTGAGATCCTGTTTGAGGATGCGTCCTGCCTGGTGATCAACAAAAGACCCGGAATGGTGGTGCATCCCTCACCCGGCCACGACACCGGGACCCTGGCAAACGGGCTTATTTACCATTGTCCGGAAATCACCCGTGTCGGCGGCGTGCCCGCCAGGCCGGGCATCGTGCACCGGCTTGACAAAGATACCTCTGGAGTCATTCTAGTCGCCAAGACAGACGCCGCGCATCGCCGTCTGACCCTTCAGTTTCGGGAGAGGACGGTGCACAAGTCTTATCTCGGGTTTGTTTACGGAATCCCTTCGGCGGAAACCGGCCGGATTACCCTGGCCATCGGCCGCCATTCAGGAAACCGGAAAAAAATGTCCGCCGCCGCCTTTACCCACGCCCGGCAGGCGGAGACCCTCTGGCGCATTCGGCAACGGTTTGACCGCATGGCCCTGCTGGAGTTTGTCATCAAAACCGGCCGAACCCATCAAATCCGGGTACACTGCGCAGCGATCCGCCATCCGATCATCGGGGACCCGCTCTACGGCCTCAAAAAACCGCAAAAACTGTTTTCAAACGACCCGGAAAAGACGGCCCTTTTAAAAAGCGTCCCCAGACAGATGCTTCATGCCTGGCGTCTGGAATTCAGGCACCCCGTCACTGAAAAACGATTGGAAATCGAGGCGCCCCTTCCTGCGGATATGGTCTGTTTTCAGGACGCCATTGGGAAAGCGGGGTCATCCCAGCCGCAGGAAGCTTCACCTTCGAGCGATGGCAATAAATAATCTGTCATCCTCGCGAGTCACCGGCAGCGATGCGATCGGCTTTCGGGCCGGCCCGGACATCACCCCTCCGCTGTAATCATAGACGGAATGCATGACGCTGCAGCAGCGCACCGCCTGTCCTTCCGGAAGCGGGTCCAGCCGCCTTCCCATATGGGAACATTTATTCACAAAGGCATGAAACCGGTCGTCCTTGCCCCGCATCACAAGCACCCTCTGCGGCAGCGACTTCCCCTTCAACCGGATCGCACCGTTGATCGCGGAGAGTTCAGACGCCCGATGCAGATCAATCTCCACCCTTCCGTCCTTATATGTCCAGCATTGATCGTCAGCCGGGTTTTTGGTCTCGCAGATGCCGAAAATACGTTTCAGCAAACCCATACAACCCCCTTTTACCTCTGTTTAAGATCAAGCCTGCATCTTTCTTTATCGATATCGTAGGTCATCACGATCTCCTGTCCGTCTTTCCGTTTTTCACTTAAATTTTTGTATTCATTAATTATTCTCTCTTTAAAAACCACCTTGGACTCCCCTTGGCCATGCTGGCCGTATTGCTTTAATTTCCCCTGCTGAATCTCCCACAGGGAATCGATGGAATACCGGGATTTTTCCTGAAACAGGGTGTCGCCGTCCCCGGCTTCGGTCGACGGCTCTTCGCCGGGGATTACCCCCGGCCTGCGGGCCTTTTCCGCAACATCCCATAGCTGCTGCCAGGCTTTCCGGCTGTAATGGATTTTCCATTGCAGGTTATCCAACATCGTCTCAAGGTGCTTATCAAACACCGCAGGATCGATACGGTACCCCTGCACCCGCTCGATCAGCTCGGTATGCCGGGGGTGGGGGTTCCGCTGCCGGTCCGCAAGGTATGCCCGAATTTTTGTATCAATCTCATCGACCTTTCGACTCAGGTCCGCAAGCTCCCTTTCAACCTGCTTTTTCCGCGCTTCAATCTCTGCAATCCGCCGTTCCATGAAATCTTTTTTTTAACCCGCGCCAATATGGTTATGATAAAAAAACCGAACTGATAGGTACTATAGCAAAGCCCAAAACGGTATGACAACAAAAATATGGGGTCAAATCTCCGCTTAGCTCTTATTCATCATGCCCTGCAATTGCTCTACACGCGCTTTGAGTTTATGATCCATTTGCATTCTCTTTTTTAGCCGATCGATCACGCTGCTGACCGAACTGTCCTTCTCCATTTGGAACCGCTCCCCGATTTCCTTAAGGGTTTCTCTTCTCAAGTCCCGCATCAAAAAAATCGACACGTTTCGCGGTTCGTTAAATTCCCCCCTTTTTGAATTGTATAGATCATTTTGTTCAACACGATAAAAATCGCAAACAACCTGTATGATCCTGTCCGATTCGGGCGCAAGCGCCTTGGCCTGGGCAATTTCTCTGTTGAATTGTGACGCATCATATCGCCCCTTAACCCAATCCGTAAAGTCCTGGCCTCCCCATACCGCCGGCCATTTTTTCCCTTCAATAACACCGGATATCGCCCCATCCTCCTCAATCCTAATAAATGCCCGGTATCTTTTTATCCACTCCTTTCTATTTTTCGACAACATGGAATAAACAAACTCCTTGTAAATCCAGTCCCATTTCCTGGATGTGGACAGATATCCTCTGTGGCTGCTCCATGGATAATCATTCAGGGTTGGGGCGATTTTCGCCTTCACCGGGTTTCGATGAATATATCGGACCAGCTGCAAAAGATAATTGTCCGCGCTGATCAGAATCGATTTATATCTTCCCCGCAAAAGCGGTCCGTCACAGATGTGACGCCGGTTATACCGCTGGGTATAAATCCCGTTGATGTGGCGCATACAGCGTGAAAGGTTTGCCTCCGGCGTTTGAATCAGCAGGTGATAATGGTTCGGCATCAGGCAATAGGCGCAAATATGAATATGCCATAAAGCCGCCGATTCCTTGAGAAGCGCCACAAACATCGTGTAGTCTTCTTCATCGGAAAATATCGTTTCTGCTCTTCGGCCCCGGTTCATCACATGATACCAGGCGCCGGGATATTGGATTCTTAATGGCCGTGACATAATGATGTTTTTATCTCATTTGCCTAAAAGAGTCAAGAGGAGATTTGACCCCTTTTCTTGCTAAAAGCGAACATGGGCTCGAATGCGATTTTTCACTTCATCCGCGTACGTGTCATTGTGAATCGTTACTTTTACGGCATTAAACGGGCAGACCCGTTCACAGCGGCAGCATCCCCGGCACTGGGCATTATGGACCGCCCGACCGTTTTCAATGGTAATCGCGTTGAATGCGCAGGTTTCCAGGCAAGTGCCGCACCCGGTGCAGGCATCGGTGACTTCTATGACCATACCCGGAATGGGTTCGATGATGCCATCCAAGTAAGGCGCCGGCACATGTTTATAAGACCTGAGGATGCAGCAGCATTCGCAGCAGAAGCAAAGACTCAGCAGCTTTCCCCGATCCGGCGTCATGTAGATGAAATTGTCGACACGGAGCTTTCCGATCATGGGGAGAAGCACCAGCCCCATGGCCCGGTCCGCATGGGCATGGGCCGCTTCCTTAGACACCGGTTGACAGACGCCATGGGGAAGTTTAAGGGCGGTTTCTCCCATAAACATGCATCCGACATCATGGGGGTACCGCTGGCAGTTGTTGAGTAGCCGGCAACCGCACTTGTCCATCAGCACATGAACGGATGCGCTGTCGATTAAGTCGTGAACCACCCGGGAGGGAAGGACGCTGTTTTCGACAATGATCCGTTCATTGACCGGCAGGTAGTTGATGCTGTTTTGATCTGGATTCAGCCAGGGTATCCACCGCCGAAGGCCGGGAATTTTTCCCAGACGAAAGGTTTCAAGTAGCGGCAGAAAAGGTTTTAATCGTTTACCCCGCTTGATGATCCAGGATAAAAAGGCCTGGATAACCGTATTCTGGCTTCGACGATCCAACAGTTTATCGGCATATGAAAGAAAGGCGCTCTTGGAATCATGCACCGGCTGCCAGCCGGCGGCGGTTTTCAGTTTTCGGCTGTCCACGGGAACGGCATCCCCAAGAAGCCTCAGGCGGTGCTTGTCCAGAGGATAAATCCCCACGGAATAGCCGAAATCAGCGAAGGCCGACGCCACGGTATCAGGAAGAGGAATGACCCGAGCCCCGGCCCTGCGGAAACACCACCGCAAATCAACCGAGTCCTCCGCCGCTAGATTATAAACACCCGGCAGGTCCTGATGGATCGCCGCTGTTAATGCCATCCCCAAATCCGCTTCATGGAGAAATTGAATCCGGCAATTTTGACCCTTCGGCAGCAACACCACCTGCATGGAGAGGCACTGTTCAAGCCAGTTGTCGATGCTGGGCCCGATCAGGGGCGCGGCCCGAAATCGAGTGACGATGACATCCGTATGGTTTCGGGCAAATGAATCGATGAGGGTTTCGATATCAACCGCCGCCGATACGCACGCATTTTTTTCGCTTTTATTCGAAAGGGGCGTTTCTTCGGAAAAAACCCGGTTTTGGTTTTTTGATAGGCCGTAAACCGCAACACTGTTGAGGCATATGATTTTGCCGACCCCTCCCTCCGCACAGGCGGAAAGCAGGTTCCGGGTGCCGTCCGCCGCCCGCTCCCCGGCCCCGGATCCCGCCGTCAGTCCATATTCGCTCATGCTCAAATGACAGACGACATCCACCTTCTGAAGGATCTCCGCTAATCCGGGGCTGCGGATGTCTTTTCGCACGAACGTCACCTTATTCCATCCCCCTCTCCAGGGAGATAGGTCGATACCGATAATTTTTTCAATACCCGGGTCGGCCGTGATCAACGGCAGAAGGGTGGCGGCCGCATATCCGTTCACCCCTGTGATGGCGATGGTTTTACCCATGATCTTCCTCCTGCGCGTTCGGTTCAAGAAAAACGACCCGGCTTCGGCCGGAGCGTTTCACTGATAGAATAGAATCAAGGTGGAACGGCCAGTGCCTGAGCGTCCCCTCACAGATCACTGGGTGCGGTATTACCGCACCGGGCCTCTCGGAAGCGTTCCCTTGCGCACCGGCACAAATCAGGCAAAGCGCTAAAGCTGATTGCTCGGGTGCTTTTCGGCAATCTTTGGGCAGGGATCGAAAATTGTTTCAACAAATTTTGGGTCCCTGCCCTGTTCATATAACGCATAGCGTTTTATCCTAAACGAATGCGTTTATCTCATTTGCCGAAAAGAGTCAAGAGGAGATTTGACCCCTTTTTTTTTCAAACCGTTTCATTTTTCGAGCGAGGGTCTTTCGGGAGATGCCCAGGGCTTCGGCCGCGCGGCTCTTGTTGTTGCCGTGCTTTAAGAGCGCCTGTTGAATGATGTTCTTCTCAATGGAATCGACATTTTTATGAAGGGCCAGCCCTTCGACGGGTTTTGTCACGAGGGGCGGATTGGTTTTTTCACCGGCTTCGACGGTGGCGGCTTCCCCGTTTAAAAAATCAATGGTCCGGACCGCCAGATACCGCTGAATGATATTCTGCAATTCGCGCACATTGCCGGGGTAATTGTAATTCATCAGGGCCTCCATCACCTGTGCCGGAAGCTGGCTGATGTCCGACTGGGGGGAATAAATCTTTAAAAAATACTCGACCAGAAGCGGAATGTCATCCTTTCGCTCCCTCAAGGGAGGCAGGTCAATCGGAATGATATGAATCCGATAAAAGAAATCCTTCCGCATCTTGCCGGTTTTGATCTGGCGAAACAGGTTCTTATGGGTTGCCGAGATAATCCGAAAATCGGAATTCTTGATGACGCTGCTGCCCACCGGGGAGTAGCCCCCGCCCTCAATCGCCCGCAGCAGCTTGACCTGCAGACCTGCGCTCAGATCCCCCACCTCGTCCAGAAACAGGGTCCCACCGTCGGCCAGGTCCAGGTACCCTTCCTTATCCGCATCCGCGCCGGTAAAGGCGCCTTTCTTATACCCGAAAAACTCGCTCTCCAGAAGGGTTTCGGGAATGGCTGAGGGATTGACCGGAACAAAGGGCTTGGCGGAACGGCTGCTCATTCTGTGGACCGCCCGTGAAACCAGCTCCTTGCCGGTTCCGGATTCCCCGTAGATCATCACGTTGGCGCTGGATGCCGCCGCATCCAGGATCCGTTCATAAACCTTCTGCATGGCCTCGCTTTTTCCGATGATCTCGCCGAGCCGGTAGCGGTCCTTGATCGAAGACCTCAGGTGGATGTTTTCCCTTCTTAAGGTTTCGGTCTGCTGCTCTAAAAAAATCTCCTTCAGCCGGGCCTGGGTGATATCCCGAGCCGTGAGCAGCACGGCGGGCTGTTCCTTCCACCGGATCAGGTTGGCCCTTCCTTCAACCCAGATCTCCTTTTTCTGACGGGTGAGCCATCGGGCGTCAAAAAACCGCTCCATGCCGTGGCCGCTCTGAATCGACTCATACATCTCCCGAAAATATACGGTAAACCCCTCGGCGACCAGATTCATCACGTTCTTCTTTATCAGCTGCGAAGGGTTCTCGTAACCCAGCATGGCGGCAAAGGCGTTGTTGGCGAACAGGATGCGAAGATTGTAGAAAAGAACAACCCCCTCGGTCATCCGCTCCGCCAGCAGACGGTAAAGCGCCTCGCTCTCCCTTAAGGCGTTCTCCGCCTGCTTTCGCTTGCTGATGTCGATTCCCATGCCGATTAAAAACATTTTGTTGTCAAGGGTGGTGCTCGCCCCGGTGAAGTAATACGGGATTTTACGGCCGTCCTTGCTGGTCAGCACCGCCTCCACGGTGGCTTCCCCTTTTATAAACGTTTTTTCGATGGCATGCTGAATGT
>CAZFWD010000064.1:0-34053 GCA_964522535.1 uncultured Desulfonema sp. | reverse complement strand
GCGGAAAGATGGGAATGTTCGGCGGCGCCGGCGTGGGCAAGACCGTCATCATGATGGAGATGGTCCACAACATCGCCATGCAGCACGGCGGCATCTCGGTATTTGCCGGGGTGGGCGAGCGGACCCGCGAGGGGAACGACCTGTACCATGAAATGAAGGACTCCGGGGTTCTTCCCAAGGCCGCGCTGGTTTACGGCCAGATGACCGAGCCCCCGGGTGCCCGGGCCAGGGTGGCGCTTTCCGCCCTGACCAGTGCGGAGTATTTCCGTGACGAGGAGGGCCAAGACGTGCTCATCTTCATCGACAATATCTTCCGGTTCACCCAGGCCGGCCAGGAGGTTTCATCCCTGCTCGGGCGCATGCCCTCGGCGGTGGGGTATCAGCCGACGCTGGCGGTGGATCTGGGCGAGCTTCAGGAAAGGATCACCTCCACGGATAAGGGGTCGATCACCGCGGTGCAGTGCGTCTACGTGCCGGCGGACGACCTGACGGACCCGGCCCCGGCCACGACCTTTGCCCACCTCGACGGCACCGTGGTGCTCTCGCGCCAGATTGCCGAGCTCGGCATCTATCCCGCGGTGGACCCCCTGGATTCCACCTCCCGCATCCTGGATGCGGCATATATCGGTGAAGATCATTATAAAGTGGCCCGCGAGGTCCAGATGATTCTTCAAAAGTATAAAGAGCTGCAGGACATTATCGCGATTCTGGGCATGGAGGAGCTTTCCGATGAGGACAAGGTGACGGTTTCCCGGGCCAGAAAGATGCAGCGGTTCCTGTCGCAGCCGTTCCATGTGGCTGAGACCTTTACGGGAATGCCCGGGGCGTATGTCAAGATCGAGGATACGGTCAGAGGGTTTAAGGAGATCTGTGAAGGAAAACATGACGATCTTCCGGAACAGTCCTTTTACATGGTCGGCACCATTGAGCAGGCGGTGGAAAAAGCCAAGAAAATGGCTTCCTGATCCGCGAAGGGAATAAGATGGCAGAATTCATCAAATTAGAGGTGGTGACCCCGGAGCGGTCCGTGGTCAGCAAGGAGGCGGAGATCGTCATGGCGCCGGGGACGGCCGGTGAATTCGGGGTTCTCATCGGCCACACCCCTTTTCTGACCTCCCTCAAACCCGGCAGGCTCCACTATAAGGATGCCTCGGGAAAGGAGAGGGCGGTTTTTGTCAGCGGGGGTTTTGCTGAGGCGCTCCCCGACCGGATGACGGTGCTGGCCGAATCCGCGGAGTGGAGCCGGGACATCGATGTGAATCGGGCCAAAGCCGCCCTTGAACGCGCACAAAAGCGGCTTGAGGAAAAATCCAAGGATACGAATATTGAAAGGGCCAGGGCCGCTTTGTACCGGGCCATTGAGCGGATCAAGATAGCCGAATCCAGGGGGTGATGACCCATCGTTGACCCCGGGATCGTCGTTGATTTGCGAATACCCGGAGATGAAAGTTGTTTGATAGATAAAGAGGGCGAATCAAATTCTTGGTTTGCCCTTTTTTTATTGACAGAAAAATCCGCAGTGACTTGAGTGAAATGGATGTTTTGCCCGAATCAATGGTGATCGTCATTCTGGCCGCCGGCAAAGGAACCCGCATGAAGTCGGAAACGGCCAAGGTGCTTCACCGGATTTCCGGAAGACCGATGATCCTCTATGTGGTGGATACGGCGGTGCGGGCGGCCGGCAGCGGGGTTCTCGTGGTTGTCGGTACCCAGGCCGGGCGGGTGCGGGATCTGATTTCAAAAACCGCCGATGTCATGTTTGCCCTGCAGCCGGATCAAAAAGGCACCGGCCATGCCGTATTATGCGCCCTGCCGCATTTGCCGCAAACCTGCCGGGATGTCCTTATCCTGTCCGGGGATGTGCCGTTGATTCGGCCTGAAACCATGGTCCGTCTCGCCAAAACACATATGGCAAGCGGTAATGCGGTAACCCTGATCGGGCTGCGGCTGGAAAACCCCTATGGGTACGGCCGGATCGTCCAAAGCAAAGGCGGGCGGGTGGAGCGGATTGTCGAGGAATCGGATGCGTCCGAATCCGAAAAGCTTATAAATATCGTAAATTCAGGTATTTATTGTATAAAGCGGGCCTTTCTTGAAACATCCCTGCCGCAGATTCAGACAAATAATGCCCAGCATGAGGTCTATTTGACCGACATCATCGAAATCGCCCGGCAGAATGGACAGGACATCGGGCTGATGCTTTGCGAGGACCCCAGGGAATTGACGGGGGTAAATACGCTAGAAGAGTTGCGACGGGTCGAGGCGCTGCTTTGCGAATCCGGAAAAAATCTTGACTTTAAGACGGATTAAAATTATAAATTTAATGAAGCGGATGAGGTGAAAATTGGATATTGAAAATGTGATGCGCCAGTTCGATCAGATCGAGCAGAAGGTGGTCAGGTTAATTCAACTAAATAAATCGTTTGAAGCTGAAAATACTCAGCTTGCAAAAAAGGTAAAAACGCTGGAGACGGAGCTCCAGAACAGGGGAAATGAGGAAAACAGGTTTTTGGAACAAAAGGCGTTAATTCGGTCCAAAATTGACGGGATCCTGGCAAAACTCAACGGTGTTTCCGAAAAATAAGGCCGCATCGGGAGGTCATTCCTGCTTGGGGCCGAAAAGGGTGAGCCTTTTTAACCGGTGGAACAGATTATAACCATTGAAATTTTAGGGGAGGCATTCAGGTTCAAAGCAGATGAGGGGGATTTAAGTGCTGAGGAGATTGCGCAGCTCCTGACCGATGAGGTTCACAAGGTCGCGTCGCAGTTTCCGGCGCATGCGTTAAAAACCAACAAATTGGCGATATTGGTATTGGCTGCATTAAATATTTCAAAACAGTATGTTGAGCTGTTAAATCAGCATTCGCGTTTTCTCGAATCGGTTTCATCCCGGGCCAATCGGCTGGGGGATATGATTGAAACAAAGCCTGAGGAATTGAATCTTTGATGGTGATGCATGCATCACCTTACAACGCCGCATTGTTGATACGGGGCCTCATTCAGCGGCGAATGGTTTATGTTTTATGCCCCTGCTGTGTTCGTGATTGAATAATGTATCTTGTCCCAACAGTCAAATTACGGGAGCCTTCGCTGGTTTCGGTGTGCATGTTCCCAGATTGCGGAAAAGCCTAAAGAATCCATAAGGCGCCCACCTTGATCAGAATGGTTCAAGGTCTCTTTCAACACGTACGCGGCGGGGGTACTCCCCAGTAGCCCTTGGCGCGCCAACGACCATCTCGCCTTCTTTCAACCCTCATATTTTATCTATCATCGACGCACCACTGATGGGATGCGGTTTGACGACATTCGGCGTGATACCGAGGTGGACGTCTTTTGTCTTTTGTTTTTATAACCCTTTTTTCGGGAGTAGATGAATGTATGCAACATATATACTGCTTGTTGTTATCGGCGGGCTTCTTGGTTTTCTGGGATCGCATGTATTGCGCGAACGCATCGCCTCAGGAAAAACAAGGGAGGCTGAGCATAACGCGGCAATGGTGGTTCATACCGCGGAGCAGAAAGCCCAGTCCCTGATCAAAGAGGCCCAGTTGGAGGCCAAGGATCGGCTTCTCAAGATGAAGAACGATTTCGATGCCGAGACCGCCGAGGTCCGTGCGGAGATAAAAAGCCAGGAAAAGAGGCTTCAGCAGAAGGAAGAGCACCTGGAGAAGAAAAATGAGCAGATCGAGCTTCAGGCCAAGGAAGCCATCCGTAAGGAAAAGGCGCTTTATCAAAAGGAGAGCGAGATTGAAACCGTAAAAGTCCAATACGACGAAATGATCCAGCAGGAGCGGAAAAAGCTGGAAGCCCTGTCCGGTCTGACCGCCGAGGGGGCCAAGGAACTTCTGCTTCAGTCCATGGAAAACGAGGCCAAACACGATGCCGCCAAACTGATCAAACGGATCACCAACGAGGCGAAGGAGAGTGCGGACAAGGAGGCCAAAAAGATTATCTCGACCGCGATTCAGCGCTACGCCGGGGATTTTGTCGTGGAACGCACGGTCTCGGTGGTTCAGCTTCCCGACGATGAAATGAAGGGCCGGATTATCGGACGTGAAGGAAGGAATATTCGCGCCCTGGAAGCGGCCACCGGGATCGATCTGATCATTGACGATACCCCGGAAGCGGTGATCCTTTCGGGTTTTAATCCGGTGCGGCGCGAGGTGGCCAGGCTTTCGCTGATCCGCCTTATCGAGGACGGCCGCATTCATCCGGCCCGGATCGAGGATATCGTCAAAAAGGTCGGCGAAGAGGTCGAGGTGACCATCAAGGAGGCCGGGGACCAGGCGGCCTTTGACCTGGGGGTTCACGGCCTCAACAACGAGCTGATTCGATACCTCGGCATGTTGAAGTTTCGGACCAGCTACGCCCAGAACGTCTTGCAGCATTCGGTTGAGGTGGGTTTTTTATGCGGGGCCATGGCCGCGGAGCTGGGCCTTAACGTGAAAATGGCCAAACGGATGGGCCTGCTTCATGACATCGGTAAGGCCATCGATCATGAGGTGGACGGATCCCATGCGGAAATCGGAGCCAGGCTGGCGAAAAAATGCGGTGAGTCCCCCAAGATCGTGCATGCGATTGCCGCCCACCATGAAGAAATTCCGCCGGAATCCATTTATGACGTGCTGGTTCAGGCCGCCGACGGGCTCTCCGGGGCAAGGCCGGGCGCCAGAAAGGAGCTGCTTGAAAACTATATCAAGCGGCTTGAGGAACTGGAGACCATCGCCAACTCGTTTAAGGGGGTTTCAAATGCCTACGCTATTCAGGCCGGAAGGGAGCTGCGGGTGATTGTGGACGGCGGCTGCATATCGGATGAGGATGCCGTGATGCTGAGCAGGGACATTGCGAAAAAGATTGAAGAGTCGCTGACCTTTCCGGGCCAGATCAAGGTCATGGTGATTCGGGAAACCCGGGCCGTGGAATATGCAAACAAATAAGGGCAGTAAAAATGAGCGTGATTGACGTATTGCGGGAACGCGGATTTATTGAAAACACCACCCACGACCAGGAGTTAAAAGCATATCTGGAATCCGGTCCGGTTTCCTGTTACATCGGGTTTGACCCGACCGCCTCCAGTTTCCATGTGGGCAGCCTGGTACCGATCATGGCGCTGAAACACATGCAGGACAACGGGCATCGGCCCATCGCCCTGGTCGGCGGCGGGACCGGGCTGGTCGGGGATCCCAGCGGCAAGACCGAGATGCGCCAGCTTTTAACCGTTGAAGCGGTGGCGGAAAACGCGGCCGGACTGAAGGCACAGCTTTCCCGTTTCATTCAATTTGGGACAGGCGGCGCGCTTCTGGTCAACAACGCGGACTGGCTGGTGGGGCTGGAGTACATTCCGTTCTTAAGGGATATCGGGCGGCATTTTTCCGTAAACCGAATGATCAAGGCGGAAAGCTACCGGGCGCGTATCGACTCGGAAGAGGGACTCAATTTTATCGAGTTTAACTACATGCTGCTGCAGGCCTATGATTTTTTAAAGCTCTACGATACCCACGGCTGCCGCCTGCAGATGGGCGGGGCCGACCAGTGGGGCAATATCGTGGCCGGGATTGAACTGATCCGCCGCATGCGCCAGGAAACCGCTTTCGGCATCACCTTTCCCCTGGTCACCACCAGCAGCGGCGCAAAGATGGGCAAAACCGCCGCGGGCGCGGTCTGGCTGGATCCGGAAAGAACCTCTCCCTATGATTATTACCAGTACTGGGTCAACACGGACGATAAAGATGTGGCGCGGTTTTTGGCGTTATTTACGCTTCTGCCCATGGATGAGATCGCCGAGGTTGAGAAGCTGGAAGGGGCTGATTTAAACAGCGCAAAGGCGGTTTTAGCCTATGAGGCCTCCAAACTCTGTCATGGAGCGGATGAAGCCCGCAAAGCACATTTTGGTGCCATATCCGGATTTGGTTCACGGGTTATCCCAGAATCCATTTTACCTACAAGTGATATTCCTCGCAGGGTATATGCTGAAGAAATAAGGGAACAGATTAGTGCAGATGCGCAGGTTTCTGCAGAGGTCGTGCCCCATTCCTTTCTTGAAAATTCCGACCTGGCCTCAGGCATTCCGGCGTTTAAGCTCTATCATCAGGTCGGGCTGGCTTCATCCGGAAGCGCGGCAAGACGCCTGATTCAGCAGGGAGGCGCATATCTCAACGGCGCCCGTCTCGACTCTGCGGAATACATGGTGACCGCAGCAGATCTTGATAACGGAGAGATCCTGTTGAAGGCCGGCAAGAAAAAATTCCATAAGATCAAGGTCAAGGCCTAACCCTCATTCCACAGGCCTCAATCCGCCAGGGCCTTCTCCACATCGACGGTTTGACCGTGGCGAATTTGGACCCACTTTTTCATCAGTCCCTTTTTTTCAAGCTCCCGTTCAAGGTCGATCGGTGGCAGATAGACCGGCTCATCCCCGAGCCGGAAACTGCCCCAGTGGACGATCATCAGCTTTTTAGCGCCGACAAGCTCAAAGGCACGGACCGTTTCCTTCGGGTTCATGTGGCTTTGCGCCATAACCCAGCGGGGGGCATAGGCCCCGAGGTTGAAAATCGCAAGGTCGATGGGATAGTCGCGGCCGATCTCTTCAAAGCCTTCAAAAAAGGCGGTGTCTCCGGCGATGTAGAGGGTCGGCCCGCTGGCGGTTTCAATCAGATAACTGCCCCACAGGGACCGATCGGGGCCGGTGACGGGGTTTCGCATGCTCCAGTGGCGGCAGGGAAGCAGGGTGATGCGCCGCCCGTCTGTAGAGAAGGACCCATACCAGTCGAGGGCCGTGATGTTTTTTGTTTTTAAATCAGAAAAGAGGCGCTGGTAACCCAAGGGAGCGATCAGGTGCGCCTTTTTACCCAGACCGGCCAGGGTTCGTTTATCCAGGTGATCATAGTGGCCGTGGGTGATCAGAACATGATCCGGGCTTGGGATTTTTCGAGGATCAAAATCAAAAGGGGTGAAATCCCGAATAAATCCCGGCAGCCCATAAAACACGGGATCGATGAGCAGATGGGCGCCTCGGTCCTTGATCAACAGGCAGGCGTGTTTGAGGTAGGTGATGGACAGCCCTTTGGCCTGTTTTACGGCCGGCCAGTCCACCCTTACCGGAACCCGCCTTTCATTTTTATAAAGACTCGCATAGGGGTTTTGAGCAAACAGCTTCCAGTACAGCACCCGCGTAAGAATGCGCCGGTCATCTTCGGCAAAGGGGTTGCGAAAACGGCCGTTTCCATGGTGAAGCCGGCGCTCTGCCATCTCGCGCAGGGTCAGTTTTTTTCCCTCAACGTCCATCACGGGTTTTTTAAAATCCGGCGGCAACACGCAGGGGCCTTCTCACGGCGTATTCCCCTTGCCGCTTTGTTTGGCCGCATCCTTTATTTTTTGCATGGCGTCATCAACGGTATGCGCCGTCTCTCTGGCTCTGTCGATGGCCTCGGTTTTGGTGACGCCTTTTTCGGTTTCGGTTTTCATGTCCCGAATCACAAGGATTCCGACAATCAGCATGGCGATTAAAATCACCACGAAAAACGCTCCCCGCATGGATGCCTCCCTGTCCTGAGATGATTCCGGGTTTAACGCTTCAGACGGGATGAATATAGCCCATTCAAGAAAGGGTGTAAACCGTAATGCTCTGATGCCCCGGGATAAATTCATTGATAATTATTTAAAATGTTTTTATATTCAGAGCATCCGGAGGGGTATGCGGATTCCCCCTTGAACCCATTGGTGAATGAATCAGGCCGTGTTTTTTCAAAGCTTAAAAACCAGGATTGCCCTTGATTTGGCCCTGCTGCTTTCGCTTGCGGTGTTGTCGGTGGATGTCGTGGGGGTCCGAATTGTTGAACATCATCTGATTCTGGAAAAAGTAGGACAGGCCCGCCACGCCTTATCCACTTTCATGGAACAGATGGACAACCCTGCCGGCGTTGGACTGGAAGGCTTTTCAGGCTATGTTATGCTGGATCTGCATGCCCCTTCGGGCAGGGCATATGCGTTTTCCCGGATCGACGGCAATATTGGGATCGATATCCGCGAGCTGACCCGGCGGGTGGAAGAAACCGGAATACCGGAAATCCGCTATGTCGGTGAAGCCTGGGGGGTGTTCTGGAAACAGAAAAGGTATCTGATCCTGTCCAATCCCTTTCTGGACGCCGACCGGGTTGCCGGCGCCGGAACCCTGGTGGTGGACCTGAATGAGATTTATCAGACCCTGCGCAGGTCCCAGAAAAACGTGGCGCCGTACCTGATTGCCAACCTTTTTATCGTTCTGCTGATCGGGGTGTATCGAATGTCCCGGCTGGTGTTAAAACCCCTTCAACGGATGATCCGGGCCACCGAGGGATACGGCGCTGCGCCGTCTCTGCATTTTTTTCCGCAAAAGCGGCAGCATGAGTTTAATCGGCTGTCAAACGCGTTGAACCAGATGATCCAGCGTATTTCGGCGGACAAGGAACGCTTGAGGGCCTCCTTGGAATCGCTTCAGACGGCGAACACCGAGCTTCAAAAGGCGCAAAACGACATGATCCGGGCGGAAAAACTGGCCTCTGTGGGAAGGCTTGCCGCCGGCATCGCCCATGAGATCGGAAACCCCGTGGGGGTGGTGCTGGGCTACCTCGGTCTTCTTCGCAAAAATTCCGTAGCTTTGTCCGATGCGGCCGGCAGGGAGTTCATCGACCGCGCCGAGGCGGAGATCAACCGGATTCATCTGATCATTCGTCAGCTGCTGGATGTATCACGGGCCTCGCCGGGTCGGCCGGTCATTCTCTCCGCGCATGAAATGATTCAGGACGCGGTGGAAAGCATGGCCCATCATCCCCTCATGGCAAATATTCAAATTCTCAGCCGGCTGTCGGCTTCGCAGGATACGGTTTACGGAGATCCCCAGCAGCTTCGGCAGGTGTTGTTGAACCTGATGATCAATGCCGCAGACGCCGTTTCCGCGACCGGCGATCCGTCAAGGGGCGAAATACGGCTTATCACGAAGGAGGCGGCGGACCAGGGACCGCCGCTATTTAAGTTGATTGTATCCGATAATGGAATCGGTATTGCAAAGCAAGATATCGACAATATCTTTGATCCATTTTATACTACCAAGGAACCGGGAAAGGGGACCGGACTGGGGCTTTCAGCCAGCCATGCGATCATTGAGCAGATGGGCGGCAGCATTTCGGTCCAAAGCACGCCCGGCAAGGGAACGCAGATGGTGATAACACTCCCCCTGTGGGAAACATCACCGCCCGAGGTCTTAAAAGAGGAAAGCCGTAACAGGACGTAAATGGAAAAGCGTATTCTGGTCATAGATGATGAAGAAAACATGCGGCACATGCTGCAGGCGCTGCTGTCCGGGGCCGGCTATGGAGTGGATACGGCCGCGGACGGGGTTTTCGCCCTGAAAAAGCTTGAAGACACCCGCTATGATTTTATCCTTTGCGATATTCGCATGCCGAAAATGGACGGGATCACGTTTTTGAAAAAGGCCGGGAAACGGCTGGAAGATTGCAGCGTCATCATGATGTCGGCCTATGGAACCATCGATACCGCTGTTGAAGCCATGAAACTGGGCGCCTATGACTACATCTCCAAACCCTTTAAGCCCGACGAGGTGCTGCTGACCATTCAAAAGGCCGAGGATCAGGAGCGGTTAAAAAATGAAAACCTTCGGTTAAAGGAAAAAATCAAGGCCATCGAAGCGGCCGCCGGTTTCGGGCGAATGATCGCCAAGAGCCAGAGAATGCAGGCGGTGTTTGATCTTGCAAAAAAGGTCTCCCAGTTTGACACCACGGTCCTGATCACCGGCGACAGCGGAACCGGAAAGGAACTGATCGCCCGGGGAATTCATTTCAGCAGTAAACGAGCTAAAAAAGAATTAATTATAGTTAATTGCTGCGGCATTCCTGAAACATTACTTGAGAGTGAAATGTTCGGGTACAGAAAGGGCGCATTCACCGGAGCGGACCAGAACCATGCCGGGCTTTTTGAAGCGGCCTCAGGCGGGACGATTTTTTTAGATGAGGTCGGGGACCTGCCCCTTGCGCTGCAGGCCAAGCTGCTGCGGGTGCTCCAGGACAACGAGATACGCCCGGTCGGCGACACCAGGTCCCGGCGGGTTGATGTGCGCATCCTTGCGGCGACATCCAAGCGGCTTGAAGCGGAGGTGGAAAAAAGCGGTTTTCGCGAGGACCTGTTTTACCGGTTAAACGTGTTGCCGATTCATCTGCCTCCGCTGATCGAGCACACCGAGGATATTCCGCTTTTGTGCAATCATTTTATCGAGCGTTTCAGCAAAAAACTGAAAAAGCCGGTCGCAGGCATTTCTTCGGCCGCCCTGTCGATCCTGCTGTCTCATAGCTGGCCTGGAAATGTGAGAGAGCTTGAAAACATGATTGAACGAGCGGTGGTTCTCGCAGAAGGGGAAACCCTGGTTCCGGAAAATTTTCCGCCCGCGCTTCTGGAGGGGTCACAGGGACAGGGCATGGAGGCTGTTTTTCAAGGGTTCTCCCTGAAGACCGGGAAGGAAATTTTAGAGAAAACTTTGATCCGCCGCGCCCTTGAGGCGAGCGACGGGAACCGCACCCATGCCGCGCGCCTGCTTGAGATCAGCCATCCTTCTCTTTTGAGCAAAATGAAGGCCTACAACATTTCGACGGAGTAAGGCGCCGGTTTTTCACCCAGGAGGCAGCCCCTCCGGCTGCTGCCTTAGGCTGCTTCAGGATTGATGCAGTTTTTCGATCGGTCCGGCGGTTACTCGTTGTTGATTCTGTCCCTGAGCTTGCCGGAGCATTTGAAGGTGACGACGTTTCTTTCGTCTAGAATCAGGTCATCACCGGTTGCCGGGTTCCTGCCCCGGCGGGTGGATTTTTTCTTGACGCAAAACTTTCCAAAACCTGATACCAGAACATCCTCTCCAGATTCCAGGCTTTGCTTGATGATTTCCAGCAGGGATTCAACGATCTCAACCGATTTTTTTTTCGTAAATCCGAGCTCATTCACCCTTTCAACAATCTTATTTTTTGTTAACGCCATTGCGACCCCTCCTGATAGGCCTGTTGTTGAGTGGTTCCGGTATCAAAAAAACAAAAATTTCTATTTTATGTTTGCGCGTCACATTCTGTTGGTTCGGCGACCTCAGCGGGTTTTTCAGCCGGCTGATACGGCTTTACCGCGGCCAGGATGTCGTCAATCCTTTTAAATATTTGGTCTATTTCAGCCTTGAGGCTGAGGTCGTCCGGTATATTCATGGTCGATAGGGGCTGCAGCCGGTAATGGTTTTAAGGTATGAGCAAATCACCTCTTGTCGTTGGAATAAACCCTCACCGTCACCCGTTTATTGGTAAATCGTATTGGTATCATTACAGATAAAGATATTTAACGTGCATGTCAAGATAATTTATAACTTTTTTGAATAGATATCCGCCCAATTCGCATCCTGTTTTCTTGAGCCTTATTCCGAGCCGTTTTAAATGTAAAGTCTCCACTTGAAGTATTCAATCGTTTTTTGTTATGGAGTATGCTCGATTTAAAAAACGTCGCGGTATGCGCAGAACCTCCCTACATCTGAAGCCGACGAGCGGAATCGAACCGCTGGCCTGCTGATTACGAATCAGCTGCTCTACCGGCTGAGCTACGTCGGCATCCCGCGATCATTTGACGCATACCTCACTAACACAGTCTTGGATCGCCGTCAAGCGGTTTTTGCGGCCAAGTTCGCGGTATATATTGGAAACATGGGTGCTTACACGCGACACGCCGAGGCCCTTTGCCGGCACTGGAGAGCGATGCAGTCTTTACACAATACCAACAGCGCCCGGCCGCTTGCCTGCCAAGGGATTCAGTCGGTGATGGAAATCCTTCAACAGGATCAGGGAAGGGTGGAATGCACCGGAATCAGCGGCAGCCAAAGGGCTTATCTTTTTTCCTGCCTGGCGAGAGGGTTTCACGGGCCGGTCTGTATGGTTTTGCCTACATGGAAAGCCTACGAAAGGTTTGCGCAAGATCTTGGATTTTTTTCCGACCCGGGGTTTCCCGAGGTTTGCACCTTTGCGCCGTATCATATTTCACCGTTTACCCCTGTGGCCCATCATCACGAGACGGCGGCGCAAAGAATTCGAGTCCTGTACCGAATGGCCGCAAGCAGCGAACCGATGATTGTTCTGATACCGGCCGAAACCCTGCTTGAGCGGCTGATCCCCAAGCGGGTAGTCTGCGATTATGCCGAACTGCTGCTTACGGGAGAAGAGACGGACAGGGAACAATTGATTTCAAAACTGGATGCCGGCGGCTATACCCGGGTGACCCTTGTCGAAGAGCATGGGGAGTATTCGGTTAGGGGGGGCATCATGGATATTTACTCGCCGATGTACGCGGAGCCGCTTCGAATCGAATTCTGCGGGGATACCATCGATTCGATTCGGTTTTTTTCTGCACTCACCCAGAGACGGGTGGCGGAGGCGGAAGAGGCGGTCATTCTTCCGGCCCGGGAGGTCGTGCTGGACCGGGAAGGAAGGCCGCAGGTTGTTGAACGGGTGAGCGCGTATGCGAAGGCGCACGCCGACCCTTCGGTGAATGCGGACGCCGTTATTGGGCGGATCAATCAGGAGGGCGCTTTTTCCGGTATCGAGGGGTTTCTGCCGTTGATTTACGCCGGTCTGGATACGATGTTTGATTATGCGGCCGAAAACACCGTGTGGGTGCGGTGTGATCCGGGTGACATCGAGAAGCAGGCCGTTGCCCAGAAAGACCGGGTCATCAAAGACCATTTCAGCGCGCGGGAAGATCACCGGTTCTGCCTGGAGCCGGACCTTCTTTACCGGGACTGGCCGTCCATTCAAAGCCTGCTTGAACGAACCTGCCGGCTGACCTTCAGAGAACTGGCGTCCGGTCCCGGGTTTAACGAAGGGGGGCAAACTACCGCGATCCATTTTTCGGCAGCGGATAATACCGAGATCACGGCGAAGCTGACGAGCGGAAAAAAAGATGAACCGATGCTGCATCCCCTTGCCGAATGGATTTTTGAAAAGCAGGACGCCGGGTATTTGACCGTTCTGGTCTGCAGCACCCAGAGCCAGGCAAAACGGCTTGATTCCCTGATTGAGCCTTACGGCATTCATGCCGTTGTAAAAGACGACGGCTTTTGCGAAATAAAAGGGCGAAGCAAAAAGACCTTCATCTGCACCGGCAAGATTTCCGGCGGGTTTGTCTGGGACGAGGAATCCCTGGCGATCATCACCGAGGAAGAGATATTCGGCGCCAAGTCGGGACGAACCGGAAGAAGACGCAAGCGTGACCGGGTTCATACCGAGTTGTTCGATCTTTCCGATTTAAACCGCAATGACCTTGTGGTTCATCGCGACCACGGCATCGGGGTTTATCAGGGGCTGAAAAAACTGACGGTGGAGGGCCTGGTCAACGACTTTCTGCTGATTGAATATCGGGATGGCGACAGGCTTTATCTTCCGGTGGACCGCCTGGACAGGGTGTCCAAGTACATGGGCGTGGATGGGGTCACCCCCGAAGTCGACCGGCTGGGGGGTAAGTCCTGGCAGCGGGTCCGTGAAAAGGCGAAAAAATCGGTGGAAAAGATCGCCGGCGACCTGTTGTCCCTGTATGCCGCTCGAAAGGTGGTCAAGGGGCATGCCTATTCCCTCTCGGACGGCTATGTGAAGGAGTTTGAAGCCGGGTTCCCGTATGAAGAGACCCCCGACCAGCTTCAGGCGATTGAGGATGTGATGGACGACATGGAGGATTCGAGCCCCATGGATCGCCTGATTTGCGGGGATGTGGGATACGGAAAGACCGAGGTCGCCCTTCGGGCCGCATTTAAAGCCGTCTATGACGGCAAACAGGTGGCTATTCTGGTGCCGACCACCCTTTTGGCGGAGCAGCATTATACGACCTTTTCGGCACGTTTTGCGCGGTACCCCGTGACCATCGACTGCCTGAGCCGGTTCCGCTCCAAAAAAGAGCAGGGCGCGATTCTGGAGCGGCTGCAGCAGGGCAAAACGGACATCGTCATCGGCACCCACCGGCTTCTGCAAAAAGACGTCCGGTTCAAGGACCTCGGTTTAATGGTCATTGACGAGGAACAGCGGTTCGGCGTCAAACACAAGGAAAGGCTGAAAAAGATGCGCACCGCGGTGGACGTGCTCTCCATGACCGCCACCCCGATTCCGCGCACCCTGCACCTGTCGCTGCTCGGCATTCGGGATATCAGCGTCATTCAGACCCCTCCGGAGTTGAGACGATCCATTGTTTCCTATATTTCGGAGTTCGATTCCGCCGTGATTGTCGAAGCCGTGCGCAAGGAGCTTGCCCGGAAGGGACAGATATTCTTTGTCCACAACACCATTCATAACATCTGGAACCTGGCGGAACAGCTTCAACAACTGGTGCCGGAGGTGCGTCTGGGGGTCGCCCATGGAAGGCTCGGGGAGGCGGAACTTGAAAAGGTGATGTATCAATTTTTAAACCGGGAGATCGACATGCTGGTTAGCACGGCGATTGTGGAGTCCGGCCTGGATATCCCCAACGCCAACACGATGATCATCAACCGGGCGGACCGGTTCGGACTGGCGCAGATTTATCAGTTGCGCGGCCGCGTGGGGCGGTCCGACGAACAGGCCTACGCCTACCTGTTTGTACCGAAAGAATCGGCCTTAACCCGGGATGCTCAGAAAAGGCTCAAGGTGCTTAGGGCGCACAGCGATCTGGGCGCCGGGTTCAGATCGCCATGAGTGATTTGAAAATCAGGGGGGGTGGGGCGGCCCTGGGTGTTGAGCAGTCCGGGCATATCGCCGCCGTCGGTTATGATCTGTTTTTAGGCCTGCTGGAGGAGGCGGTGGCCCGGTTAAAGGGAGAGCCTGTCGTGGAAAACCTGGAGCCGGAAATCAATGTGCCCCTGTCGGTATTTATCCCTGAGTCCTATATTGCAGATATCGATCAGCGGCTTTTGGCCTATCGTCGGCTGGCCCGCATGAGGCAGTTAAAGGAAATCGCCGATTTTAAGCGCGAGCTTGCCGACCGCTACGGCAGCCCGCCCAGGGAGGTGAACAACCTTTTATTAAAAATCATGCTCAAGGTCCTGTCCATCAAGGCGGGTGTCAAAAAACTGGATTTGACCGACGGTTTTGTTCTTCTCTCTTTTTCCCCGCTTCATCAGAAAAATCCTTCCGGACTTTTTTCGCTGGTTGATTCAAATCCTGATCGGTTTTTGTTTACATCCAGCGACAGCTTAAGGATCAGGATGGACCACCGTAAGGCGGACAGGGCGATGGCGGAGACCAAAAACATCTTGATGGATATTGCGGGATTTGTTAACAATTAAAATTCATTGAAGGATATCATATGCATCGATTACTGAAAAAAGCATGTTTCATGATTACATTGGCGTTCGCGGGCCTGTTCGCGTCGTTCCCCGGCCTTTCGCGGATATGCGACTGCGCGGAGGTCGTTGATCGGATTGTCGCTGTGGTTAATGATGATATCATCCAGCTTTCCGAGCTTAACGAAGCGTTTGCGCCCTATGAAGCGCAGATTCATGCCTACGGGTATTCCCCCATCGAGGAGCGGGAGATTATCTATAATCAGCGGATGGAAATCTTAAACGGTCTGATTGATGACACGCTTGCGGAGCAGGAGATTCAAAGCACCGGCATCATGGTCAGCGAAGAGGAGATCGATAACACCATTGAACAGATTAAGGACATCAACCGTTACACGGACGAGGATTTCAGGCGGGGTCTGGCGGCGACCGGCCTGGATATGACCCGGTACAGACAAGAGATTAAAAAACAGATCCTTCGAAACAAGCTGGTCAACTACCGGGTCAAGTCGAACATCGTGATCACCCAAACGGAGATCAAGGCCTACTATGACAGCCATATCGAGGATTATTCCCCGAAAAAGCACTACCGGTTGAAAAATATCATGATGCCTTACCCTTCGCTTTCAGATGCGGAGACCCCGGAGTCGGTCTGCCTTCAAATGGAAAACATTCTGGCCGAATTGGCGCAAGGGGCACCCTTTGAAGAAACGGCAAAAAAATATTCGCAGGCGGTCAACGCCGCGGACGGCGGTGCGCTCGGGATTTTCGCTTTGGATGAGCTTTCGGAAAATATTCAGGCTGCGGTTCAGGGGATGGCGGCGGGGGAGTTCTCTTCGATTGTTGAAACCGATCAGGGATACCAGATATTTTATGTTGAAGGGATCGCGGATGTTCCTGGAAAATCACTGGAGGAGGCCTCCGACGAGATTTTAAGAAAACTCTACGACCAGTCCGTGAATGAAAAATTTGCCGCCTGGATCGAAGAACTTCGAAAAAACGCCGACATTAAAATTATCAGATAAGCGTCGACCTCCCGGTAATCAAGATCATGTCCGGCTTTTCAACCCCCGCCATTCTGCTTAAACGGATTCCGCACGGCGATTACGATCTGATCGTTACCTTTTTGGCTTTGACCCAGGGAAAACTGACCATCATCGCCAAGTATGCGCAGAAAAGTCGAAAGCGGTTTTCCGGGGTGTTGGAGCTTTTTTCGAAGTTAAACCTGGTCTGCACGAAAACCCGCGGCCGCGGCATGCCGGTTTTGCAGGAAGCCTCCTTGGAAGGCCCCTTTTCAGGAATACGGGGGAATATTAAAAAGACGGCTTATGCCAGCTATTGGGCGGAACTCTTAAATCTCTGGCTTGAGGAGGGAAAGCCGCAGCCCCGGATTTATGAGCTTTTGGCCTACTGCCTGCAAGCGCTGGACGCCGGGCAGATGCCCGAGGAGTCGGCAAGCATTATTTTTCAGATGCGGTTTTTGACCCTTTCGGGCCTCGCGCCCAATCTGACGGGCTGTTGCTGCTGTAAGACCGGCGTGGAAAAGCTTCGAGAGGATCGGTTGATTTTTGAGCTTGCAAAGGGTGGCCTGGTGTGTCAAGGATGTTCGACAGCCGCATCATGCCACTTGCACCTTTCCCGGGGAACGGTGAAGCAGCTTCTGTGGGTTCAAAACAACCGTTTGGAAACCATTCAACGGCTGAAGTTCACCCCGCAGGCGTTGTCGGAAGGGTTGAACTTTCTGGAACGTTTTGTGCCGTATCATCTGGGCAAGGAGCCCAAGAGTCTGAAATTTTTAAAGAGCGTTCGGTGACCTTCGGCCATGACCGCCGGGGTCCTGGGATACTAATGGACAAGCAGATCTACGAGACACTGGAAAGGGAGGCCATCGCCGCAAGCGCCCCCTGCCGCCTGGATATGGGCGGAACCCTTGATATCGCCACCTTTTATTACCCGCTGGCATACCTTCATCCGTCCACATTCAATATCGCTGTGGATTTGCGCACGCATGTTTCCGTCACCCCTTTCCAAAAAGGTAAAGTAAGGGTTTCCTCGGAAGGGTTTGATGCCTGTGAATACCCAATGGAAGCGCTGCCGTTTGATCATCCCCTGGGGCTTATCTTCGCCATCGCCGCTCATTTTCGAATCGACGGGATCCATATTCACATCGAATCCGCGTCTCCGCCCAGGAGCGCCCTGGGCGGTTCTTCCGCGGCCGCCGTCGCCCTGATCGCGGCGTTTAATCAACTATATGAAAAGCTGGGCCGGCCCGGGATTCCGCTTGACCGTATCCCCCTGCTGGCGCATGCCATCGAGGAGAGCGTGGCGGGCATTCCTTGCGGGCTTCAGGATCAGCTGGCCGCCGCATACGGAGGGGTCAACGCCTGGACCTGGAGGGGAAACGGCGCCCCCGAGGGGTTTATCCGTAAAGCCCTTACAGACACTGAAATCCAAGAAAACCTGGGAAGGCATCTGCTGCTCGCCTATTGCGGGGTTCCTCATGAGTCCCGGAATATCAACAGCCGATGGGTGAAACAGTTTTTGTCCGGTAAGCACAAAGCCGAATGGGTTGAGGTCGTCATCTGCACAAACGACTTTATTCAGGCCTTTTTTTCGGCTGATTTTGCTCAAGCCGCCCGGCTGATGAACCGCGAAACCGGCATCCGCTTGAAGATGACCCCGGATGTTCTGGATGATACCGGAAGAAGGCTGTTTGGCGCGGCGGTGGATCATCATTGTGGGGCCCGGTTTACCGGCGCCGGGGGTGGGGGTTGCGTATGGGCTTTGGGAGAGGCGGAAAATATTTCCGGTCTGAAGTCCTTCTGGGAAGCGATTCTGTCGGGAAGTCCCGGCGGCATGCTGCTGAACTTCGGGGTTGATGGGGCCGGCCTTCAGGGGGGATGAACAGGGCGGATCAGGAAACACCAGCGGATTCGCGATGGAAACGTTCACGCGGGGAAGGAAAGATGTATTTTCAGGATGTGATCCTTAATCTTCAAAGGTTCTGGGCGAAAAAGGGGTGCGCGCTGATTCAACCCTATGACATGGAGGTCGGCGCCGGTACGTTTCATCCCGTCACTTTGTTGCGGGCGCTCGGGCCCGAACCCTGGCACGTGGCCTATGTGCAGCCCTCCCGGCGGCCCACCGACGGGCGTTACGGTGAAAATCCGTATCGGTTGCAGCATTATTATCAGTTTCAGGTCATCCTGAAACCTTCGCCCATCGATGTCCAGCAGCAGTACCTGCAGAGCCTTCAGGGTTTGGGGATCAAACCCCTGGCGCATGACATCCGTTTTGTCGAGGACGATTGGGAATCCCCGACCCTTGGGGCCTCAGGCCTCGGCTGGGAGGTCTGGCTGGACGGAATGGAGATTTCCCAGTTCACTTATTTTCAGATGGCGGGCAGCATCGATGTGCATCCGGTTTCCGTCGAAATCACATACGGGCTTGAACGCATCTGCATGTACCTTCAAGGCGTGGATAACGTTTTTGAACTGAACTGGAACCGGAAGATCACCTATGGCGAGCTGTTTCATCAGCAGGAGGTGGAACAGTCCGTCTATAATTTTGAGGCCGCGAACGTCGATACGCTGTTTGATCGCTTCCAAAGGTATGAGGCCGAATCCAGGGATACCATTCAAAAGGGGTTGGTGATTCCGGCCTATGAATACTGCCTGAAGTGTTCCCACGTGTTTAATCTTCTCGACGCCCGCGGGGCGATCAGCGTGACCGAGCGAACCGGCTATATCGCCCGGATTCGGAATCTGGCCCGGGCGTGTGCCGATGGGTATATCGCGCAACGGAAGGAAATGGGCTTTCCCCTGATTCAGCCGGACGGATTGTTTCGCCTTTCGCATCGGCCATAAACAGGGAGCTTGTCACAGGAAAGAATATGACGCAGTTGTTGCTTGAAATCGGAACCGAGGAGATTCCCGCGGGATATATTCTGCCGGCGCTGGATTTTTTGTCATCCGTTTTGTCGGAAAGGATGCGAAACGCTCGAATCGGACACGGAAAGATAAAAACCTATGGAACGCCCAGGCGTCTTGCCGTTTTTGTCGACGACGTGGCTGAAAGGCAGGCATCCCTGACGACGGAGATCATGGGGCCGCCGGTGCGCATCGCCTTTGACGCCTTCGGCGGGCCGACGGCCGTCGCTCAAAAGTTCGCCCAAAAAATCGGTGTGCCGGTAACCGCGCTGACGGTGAAGGAGACGGATCGCGGACGGTATGTGTATGCCGGCAAAACCGAGCGGGGTCTTTTGACCAAAACCGTTTTAAAAGATATCCTTCCGGATCTGATCCTTTCCATTCCGTTTCCAAAAACCATGCGCTGGTCGGATCTTAGGATCGGGTTTGCCCGACCGATTCATAGTATCTGCGCGATGTTTGGAAAAAACCCGATTCCGTTTCAGGTGGGAAATATCAAAGCCGGAAGGTTTATCCGCGGTCACCGGTTCATGCATCCCCAGCGGATCAGGCTGCAATCCCCCGATCAGTACCTGGATCGGTTATCCGCCGCACGGGTGCTGGCGGACATTGACCAGCGCAAGGCGGTAATGAAAGAGCAGATGTCGAAAGCCGCAGAAGAAGCCGGCGGTCGGGTGCTGCCGGATTCGGAGCTCGTCGATACCGTGGCGAACCTGATTGAGTATCCCGCTGCGGTGATCGGCAGGTTCGATGCGAAATATCTTAACCTGCCCTCAGAGATCCTGATTACCGCCATGCGGGAGCACCAGAAGTATTTTGCGGTCGTCGACCGGTCGGATGCCCTGATGCCTTTTTTTGTGGCGGTAAACAATACCCTGACTGCGGACATGTCCCTGGTCGCAAGGGGGCATGAGCGGGTGCTGAAGGCCCGGCTCGAAGACGCCCAGTTTTTTTTCAACAGCGATTTAAAGGTTTCCCTTGAGGAATTCGCTCAACGCTTGAGGTCCGTGGTCTTTCAGGCCGAGCTCGGCTCGGTTTACGATAAGACCCGGCGGGTTGAGAAGCTCGCCCTGGCCATGGCCGAGGCGCTGAACCTTGATCAGGCCGTTGTCGATCGGATTTCCAGGGCGGCACGGCTGTGCAAGGCCGATTTGGTCAGTCACGTGGTGATCGAGTTCCCAAAGCTTCAGGGAACCATGGGCAGGATTTACGCTATCGCAGCGGGTGAACCCGCCAACCTGGCCGCTGCCATCGAAGAGCATTATCGTCCCACCGCTTCCGGCGGCCTGCTTCCTGAAACCGTGGAAGGGGCCATTCTCAGCATTGCGGACAAGATCGATACCTTATGCGGCTGCTTCAGCGCCGGCCTTATTCCCACCGGTACATCGGACCCCTATGCTCTTCGACGGCAGGGCATCGGTCTTATCCAGATCGCGCTTGAGAAGGGCTTTTCGTTTTCTATCAGAAAAATCATTGATCTGAGCATGTCTCTGTTCAGTGCTCGACAAGCAACGGAGAACGTCCGGGCGGCGGACGGCGCCCATGAGTTTTTAAAAGGCCGGATGGCGCACCTTCTTGAAGAGGCGGGCATTTCCAAGGATTCGGTTTCCGCGGTTTTATCGGTTTCCGGGGAGTTTATTCCGGATACCTGGAAAAGGGCGCATGCGCTTCAGCGGTTAAAGCAGCAGCCGGATTTTGAGGTTTTGGCGATCGGGTTCAAGCGGGTGGTCAACATCATCAAAAAGGCCGATCCCCTGGAAACCGAATCTCGGCAGGTCGACCCCGCCCTTTTCGCCCATGAATCGGAAAACCGCCTTTATGAAAAGTTCACCGCTGTAAACGCCGAGGTCCTGAATGGTTTGAGCCATGGGGATATCGAGGGGTCCTTTGCGGCGATCGCAACCCTGCGGGGATCGGTGGACCGGTTTTTTGATGATGTGATGGTGATGGTTGACGATGCGAGGCTTCGACGAAACCGTCTGGCCCTTTTGGGCCAGATCGCCGGGCTTTTTGAACGGCTGGTCGATTTTTCGAAGATCTCAACATAGGCATTCATTGATACAGACGAACGGAGGATTGTCCAATGGCAGGATACGATCCTGAAAAGGACAGGGTATTGAAAAAATGGGAATGCGGAGAAACCGGGTTGGTAATCTCCATCAACCAATACGGGGACGGCGAGCCCAAACTCCAGATCGGGCCGCGTATCATCATCAAGCCCGATGGAAGCAAGGGCCGGACCGTGAAGGCGGGCCGCCTCACCATCGAGGATGTCATGTGGCTTTATGAAATGATCGACGAGGTCAAGGAGGAGCTTGCCGCCCTTGCGCATCCCGTGGAATAATATGTCGTTATGTCAATTTTGATGGGGGGCCTATCGCCACGGGTTATGAAAAACAATGACGCCTTCATAACGCCCTCAGTCGGAGGGCTGCGGTGCGCCATTGCTGAGAGGTGTGTGATGGTCAGCCATCCGGCGGATATGCAGTCCCTTTGCCGCTTGATGCGGACAAAGGGAATGAATTCCCGCAAACTTCTGATCAGCCGCCTCGTTCAAGGGAAAACAGGGAAAAGAGGCTTCAGCCTCATGGGGCCTTTTATCGGTGCGCCCTATGCCGTGATCCTTCAGGAGATCGCCATCTCTCGGGGGGCTCGGGAAATCATTTTTTTCGGCTGGTGCGGCGCCGTATCCGCCGACGTCCATATCGGCGAGGTGGTTCTTCCCGCATCCGCGCTCATCGATGATGGAACCTCGAAAAATTACATACAAGAGGGGGCAGGGGAGGTATTCCCTTCAGCGGCCCTTCAGCGGCGGATAAAAAATCGATTGACCGATAGAAAAATCAGATTTCACGAGGGAAGGATATGGTCCACCGATGCGGTTTTCCGGGAGACTCAAAAAAAGGTAGGACTTTATCTGAAGCGGCGGGCGCTCGCGGTTGAGATGGAGGCCGCCGCCTTGTTTTCCGTGGGTCTTTTCCGTTCCGTGGATGTGGGGAGCATTCTCGTGGTATCGGACGAGCTGTCCGCCGGCGCATGGGTTCGGGGGTTTTCAGCCCCCGGCTTTATCAAAAGCCGACGGGCGGTCTGTGAACTGCTTCGGGATATGATATTGAATCCAAGCCCTGTATTTTCATAGGGGATTGAATGACGCGCAGCATAGACCCTGAGGTGGCAAAACAGGTGGATATTCTGCGTCGGGAGCTTCACCGGCACAACTTTCGGTATTTTGTGCTGGACGATCCGGAGATTTCCGATGCGGAATACGACCGGATGATGAAGGCGCTGATTGCGCTTGAAGCCCGCTGGCCCGAGCTCGCAAGTCCGGACTCCCCTTCCCAGCGGGTGGGATCGCCGCCCCTTGAGCGGTTTGAGACTGTGGCGCACCGTCATCCCATGCAGAGCCTTGACAAGGGGTTTAATGAAGGCGATTTTATCAGCTTTGATCAGCGGGTGAAAAAAACCTTAAACACCGATGTCGAGGTGCTATATACCGCCGAGCCCAAAATAGACGGCATTGCGGTTGAACTGGTGTATGAAAACAGGCGACTGGCTCTGGCTTCCACCCGCGGGGACGGCGAAACCGGCGAGGTCATCACATCAAACGTTAAAACCATTCCCACCGCACCCCTGCTTCTTCAAGCGGTTTCGAATACGCCGGTTCCTCCGCTGCTTGAGATCCGGGGCGAGGTGTTTATCACCAAGGAAAATTTCAGTCTGCTCAATGAACAGCGCCTCAAACAGGACCTGCCGCTTTTTGCCAACCCGAGAAACGCCGCCGCCGGGTCCCTGCGCCAGCTCGATTCCGGCGAAACCGCTCGAAGGCCGCTTGAAATCTATGTGTATGGCGTCGGCGATTCTGACGGCCTGAACACCGACTCCCACGCCGAGTCCCTGGAAATTTTAAAGAAATACGGTTTTCGAGTAAACCCCTTGATTCGGCCGAGGATTCAATCCGGTGAGGTTTTGACTTTTTACCGGGAGCTTGAGGAAAAGCGGGATCAGATCCCCTATGAGATGGACGGAATGGTGGTCAAGGTGGACCGTTTTTCTTTTCAGGCCCGGCTGGGATCAACCTCCCGAAGCCCGCGATGGGCGATTGCGGTCAAGTTTAAGGCCACCCAGGAGACCACCCGGGTCCTTGATATTCAGGTTCAGGTCGGCCGCACCGGCGCTCTGACCCCGGTGGCGCACCTTGAGCCGGTGCGCGTGGGCGGGGCCGTGGTGACCCGGGCCACCCTTCACAATCCCGACGAAATCCAAAAAAAGGATATTCGAATCGGGGATACGGTGTTTGTCCAGCGGGCCGGCGATGTCATTCCGGAGGTCGTCAAGGTCGTCGCTTCGGGCCGGAACGGTACGGAAAAACCTTTTCAAATGCCGCGTTCATGCCCGATCTGCGGTGCGACCGTTGTCCGCCTCACTGGGGAGGCGGTTACCCGATGTATCAACGCGGCCTGTCCGGCGCAGGTCAAAGGCCACATTCGGCATTTTGCGTCCAAGCCGGCTCTTGACATCGACGGGCTGGGCGAGAAACGGGTAGATCAGCTGGTGGAGGCGGGGCTGCTTTCATCCTATGCGGATATTTTTGATTTGACCGCCGACAGCCTCAAGCCGCTTGAGGGGATGGGCGAGAAATCGGCCCAGAATCTGATTTTGGCCATTGAAAACAGCAAGCGGATCAGTCTGTCGCGGTTTTTGATCGCCCTGGGGATCCGGCATGTCGGCGAGCATGTCGCAAAGATTTTATCCCATGAACTGAAGGATATCGAGGCGATCCTGTCCGCGGCACCGGAAAGGCTCGAGGCGATCCAAGGGGTAGGACCGGTGGTGGCAAACAGCATTTCAGCCTTTTTCGGCCAGACGCAGAACTTAAACAGCATTCAGAAGATGCTTAAAAACGGCGTGAAGATACGTCCGGATGCCCTGGAAACAAAAGATCAGCCGCTTGCCGGAAAAACATTTGTGATCACCGGGAAACTGGCGTCCATGACCCGTTCCCACGCGAAGCATCTGATCGAGGCCGCCGGGGGGACGGTGACCGGGTCGGTCACCGGTCACACCGATTATTTAATCGTGGGCGAAGACCCTGGCTCAAAGCTTTCCGAGGCTCGAAAGCGGGGGATTCAAACCCTGAGTGAACCGGCGTTTATGGAACTGCTCGCTACAACACAGCCGACGGGCATAGCCGACAAATTTTTGAAGGGATAATGCATGACCGAGAAGGTAAGGGTTCGCGCCCGAATCAGCGGAAGGGTTCAGGGGGTCTGCTTTCGAATGGAAGCCGAACGCGCAGCCGACAGAATCGGTGTTTCCGGATGGGTGCGCAACATGCGTGACGGCCGGGTGGAGGCTGTTTTTGAAGGCGAGGCGCAACGGGTGGATGAAATCCTCAAGTGGTGCGGAAAAGGCCCACCCCTGGCCTCCGTGACCGAAGTCGAGGTATGCAAAGAAGCCCACACGGGAAAGTACGCTGATTTTAGGATTCGGTATATCTAGACGAAAACCAGAAGACAAAAAAACGGGGCCGGTATCGATGGCTTATTCGATTTCCGGCCCCGTTCGGTTCGGCTAAAATACTTTTTAGACGGTGTCTTTCAGAAGCTTGCCCGGTTTGAACTTGACCACATTGCGGGCCTTGATTTTAATCGGGGCGCCGGATTGCGGATTTCTGCCGGTTCTGGCCTGACGGCGGACCTTTGAAAAGGTGCCGAAACCGACAAGGGTCACCTTGCCGTCTTTTTTCTTCAGCGCTTTGGTGATGCCGTCCATGAGCGAGCTCAACGCGGCGGCTGCGGCGACCTTAGAAATCCCTGCGTCTTTGGCCATCTTTTCCACCAATTCTGCCTTTGTCATGATTTCCTCCCTTTTTAAAAGATTACGGTTAAAAAACCCTGATGGGCACTACCTTAAACCAGGTTTTTTTGTTTGTCAACAAATAAAATACGATTTTTTTAAATTTTTTTTCGAACCAGTTTTGTTAGCAGGCTTCATGTCTGAACCCGGAAGGAGGAATGTATAAAGATACAGCAGTGACATGATACCAAATCCACCCCTCTGTGAAATTAAACAGCCTGTCGAGGCTGGTTCAGAGCGAAGAGAAAATTTTTTTTAATCTGATTTTGACCCTGTAAAACCCTTTTATACGGGGTCCCACAGGGATGAAATCAGGCGGTTGCCCGGACGATATAGGTTTTTGAATATTTGATAATTTTTTACAACCTTTTGTTTTTTTATATAAATATTTATGTAATCCTGTAAGCGATGAAACGGCAGGGGTTTTTCAATGAACCCCTATAATTTGGGCGTTTATAGAGAAGAAAAAAATGGGCCCATTGTTCAGATCAGGGCGTCGAGGAACAGCTTTGGATCAAACGGCTGGAGGTCTTCGATTCTTTCACCGACGCCGATGTCGCGAATGGGGATCTTGAGTTCATGGCAGATGGCGACGGCGATGCCGCCCTTTGCGGTGCCGTCAAGCTTGGTTAGAATAATACCGGTGATGCCGATTTCATCGTGAAAAAGCCTGGCCTGGGAAACCGCATTCTGGCCGGTTGTGGCATCAAGCACGAGGATGACCTCGTGCGGGGCGCTTGAGAGCCCTTTGGCGATGCTCCGCTGGATCTTTTTGAGCTGTTCCATCAAATTGACCTTGGTATGAAGCCGGCCCGCGGTATCCACGATGACGACATCCACTTCCCTTGCCACAGCAGCCTCGATGCTGTCAAAAGCGACCGCCGCTGGATCCGCCTTGTCCCGGTGTTTCACAATCTCTGCCCCGGCGTGTCCGGCCCATATCTCCAGCTGTTCCACGGCCGCCGCCCTGAAGGTGTCGCATGCCGCCAGCAGCACCTTTTTTCCTTGGGCGGCATACCGGGCGGCCAGTTTTCCGATGGTCGTGGTCTTGCCTACGCCGTTGACGCCGATGATAAGGATGACATGCGGCTTGGCGGGAATTTTTTCCACGCGTTCAAGGTCAAGGAAGGAAAACATTTCGGCCTTCAGCCGGCGTTTAAAATCCGCCACGCCTGAGATATTCCGGATTTTCTCGGAGATGCGGGCGATCAGTTCCGATGTCGTGGCAACCCCCACATCGGCCGTGATCAGCGTCTCTTCAATCGCCTCAAGGGTTTCGTCATCGATGCCCTGTTTTTCCGAAAGGATGTTTTCAAACCGGTTTGAAAGGGTCCGGCGCGTTTTGAAAAGGGCGGCCCTGAGCCGATCCAGATAACCGTCCTCCTTCACAAAAACGTCGGGAGGGGGTGCAGAGGGTTCTTCGGTAGGCGCGGGGAAGGGTTTTTTTATTTCGGCAGGCGCAATGGGCCCAACGGCAGGACCAGGGAGGTCCGCCACCGCCGGTTGTTCACTGAAAGGGGTTTCTGTTGCAGCTTTTGGCGCGCCCCGCCGGATCCGTTTCAGGATTATAAGAAGACAAACGATGATGAAAAGGCCCAGGATTTCAGGCAGTGAATCGGCCGGCACAACATTTTTAATGTTTGTCAGCCATTCAGGCATCGGCGGCGCCCTTTTCGGTTTTCCTGTTTTCGCGGGTCAGCTTTTCGATGTCTACGGAAACGAGTTTTGACACCCCTTTTTCCCCCATGGTGATGCCGAACAGAATATCCGCGAACTCCATGCTCTTTTTATTGTGGGTGATCATGAGAACCTGGGATTTTTCACCGATGATCCGCAGCAGCTCGTTAAAGCGATGGATGCTCGCTTCATCAAGCGCCGCATCGATTTCGTCCAGCAGGCAGTAAGCCGAGGGGTTGATCAAAAACATCGAAAAAATAAAGGCGATCGCCGCCAGCGCCTTTTCCCCGCCTGAAAGCAGGCTCAGCCGGCTGAGTTTCTTTCCGTGAAGGTGAATCATGAATTCGACCCCTGCGTCAAGCGGCTTGCCCGGTTCGGTCAGTTCCAGCCATGCCTCTCCGCCTTGGAAAAGCCTTGGAAAAAGATGCTTGAGCTGTTCATTGATGTGGTTGAACATTCTCATAAACAGGGTTTGCGTGACCCGGTTGATCTTTCGAATCAGGTTTTCAAGGTCGCTTAAGGCCTCGACCAGGTCATCGCGCTGTTGGGCAAGAAAATCATGGCGGGATTTTTGTTCATCATACGCCTCGATGGCCCCGAGATTCACCTCTCCGACCCCTTCAATTTTTTTTCTATAACCGGACAGCTCGGATTCCATTTTTTCGATGGAGAAATCAGACGATCGGACCTGATCCCGGTGGGCCGCCAGCACCCCGGTAAAGGAGAGGGCGTATTTTTCCAGAAACCGGTTGACCACGTTCTCCCGGTTGATATGGTGCCTGGAGATTTCAATCTCAAGTTCATGAATCTGCTGCTGGGTTTCACCGATGTATTTTCGGGTGTCGGAGATGCTTCCGTCGGTTTTGCTGATTTCATCCACAATCCCCTGATAAGCGGTTTCATCCGTTTTTAAATCGAGGTTCAGCCGGTTTAAGAATTCCCGTGCGGTGGAGAGGTTTTTTTCATATTCAAAAACATCTCGGGCGGTGTTTTCTTTTTTCTGTCTTTTAATGGCGATGTCCCGCTGGATCTGTTCGATCTGTTTGAAACCGTCGGTCTGGAATTGATTTAAGCGGTTTAAGGTGTTGCTGGTGTTTTCAATCTCCGCGTTCAGCCTTGTCTGCGCAAGCCTCAGTTCCATCCGTTTTTGATCAACCGCCTCCATCTCCGATTTTACGGAGATCATCGCGTCGGATATGTTTTTTATTGTGCCTTCGACCGATTGAATCTCGAATGACAGCCCAGCCAGGGCCTCGTCGTGCTTGGAGATTTCATTCTCGACATCGTTTTTTTCGCCTGCCAGTTTTTCCTTTTCCAGCCGAAGCAGTTCAAGCTGGCTTACGGCGTGTTTTAAGCTCTCGGATGCGGTGAAGCGGCGCTTTTCCGCGTCCAGGGCGTTGTGTTCAATTTCGTTTTTTTCAACGATCTTTTTCTGAAGATCATTTTCAAGCCGGCGGACATCCGTTTCCAGGCGGTTGATCAGCTCCTGCTGGGTGTCAATCGCCTGGGCGATCTTTGAAATGGTGGTTTGAAGCTGCTTGAGTTCCAGCTTTTTTTCATAAATGCCGGACAATTTTTCCCTGCTTCCGCCGATCATGATGCCGTTTGAGGAAATCACATCCCCGTTGCGGGTGACCACCTTTTTAAAGCCGTTATGCTGATGCCACACGCGAAGCGCGGTTTCCATGTTGTCCGTGACCGCTACCTGGTTTAACAGATCGAAAACCGGTTTTTCGTACTCAGGTTTGATGGCGACGTGGTTGATCAGAAAATCAAGCCCCTCCGCATCGGCAACCGGGTCTTGGCCGAATGCGTCAAATAGGGACACGGGGATAAAACCGCTTCGCCCGGCGTTGCTGGTTTTAAGGTAGTTTATGGATGCGATCCCAGTTTCCGGGTCCCTGACGAGGATATACTGAAGCGCCTCGCCCAGCACCGCCTCCACCGCAAACTCAAAACCCGGTTCCGGTTCAATCGCGTCTCCGGTGACGCCGACGATGCCATCCGCGTCGAACCCGGCGCCGCCTTCAGCTGCGGAGGCCCTGCTTTTCATGATCGCCTTGACCCCGTCTTTGTACCAGTCGTAGTTTTCATCCATTTTTTTTAAGGCGGCATGCCTGGATTTTGCATTGTTTCGGTCGTTCAGCAACGCATTGAGGGCCTTTACCTGTATGCCCAGGGCTTGGTTTTTTTCCTGAAGTGCTTGTTTGGTGGTTGTGATGCGATCCTCGGTTTCCTTTCGCCTGGTATCTATTTCGTTCAGTTGATCCGTTGCCTGCTGCACGGCCCTTGTCAGATCGGATACCTTTCGGGCGGATTTGGCTTCATCCCCCTGGAGCTGTTCAAGCCTTCGCCGGATGTTTTCTTTGTTTGATTCCGCGTATCTGTTGATATCCTGGTACCTGGTTTTTTGGGCCATCAGGTTGATCAGATTTTTTCTTGATTCCTCCGAATCACGGCCCAATGCCTCGAGCTTTTCCCGGCGCTGTTCGAATGCCTGATTCTCCCTTTCAATGGACGCGGTGATACCGGTTATTTTTTCATTAAAAGCGGCCTGCCGCTCGGATTCTTCCGCGATTTCATTTTTTATGTTCTGACTTTTCTCTTCAAGCCCCAGAAGGGCCTCCTCCAGCCCCGTGATTTCCTCGGCAAGCCTGTTTTTTTCGTTTTGGATATGTTCAATATCGTTTTCCAGTTTGTCGATTTTTCTCTGGACTTCGACGCTTTCCGTTTTTTTTCTGGAGATTTCCTGGTCCCGGACAAGCCGTTGTGCCTTTATTTTTTCAAGGGCCGTATGCAGCCTTTCCAGCTCGGCAACGTGGCGGGAATCCTTCTCCTTTAGGTCTTTTAAGATTTTTTCGGTTTTCTCAATCTGTATGGCGTGTTCCTCGTGGTGATAGACCGATACGAGGATGTCGGTCTGCTTAAACTGTTCCCGGTACGCCTTATATTGTCTGGCCTTATTGGCCTGCCGGCGAAGGCTGTTCATCTGTTTTTTGATTTCTTCAATCAGATCGTTGAGCCTCAAGAGGTTCTGGTTTGTGGCGTTAAGCTTGGCGAGCGCCTCGTTTTTCCGGGTTTTATAGCGAGTCACCCCGGCGGTGTCTTCAATGTAAGCCCTGCGTTCCTCGGGGGTGGCTTCGGTAATGGCGCCGATGGTCCCCTGCTGAACGATGGCGCAGGATTTTGACCCCATGCCGCTGGCCAGAAACAGGTTGTGAATGTCTTTTAACCGGCCGGGCTGCTTGTTGATCAGGTAAGCGCTTTCGCCGGAGCGATAGAGCCGGCGGGTGATCATGATTTCCGTTAATTGACGGACAGTTTCCTCCTGGACAGGGGTGTCGTTGGTGATGGTGAGGGAGACCTCGGCCATGTTGAGGGGGGGGCGTTTGTCGGTGCCGGCAAAGATCACATCCCCCATGGCCTTTCCGCGGAGCTGCTTGATGCTCTGCTCCCCCATCACCCATTTAATGGCGTCGATGACGTTGCTCTTGCCGCACCCGTTGGGCCCCACGATCGCGGATACGCCCGGCGGGAATTCAATGACGCATTTGTTCGGGAATGACTTAAATCCAATGATTTCAAGGCATTTAAGCCGCATTGATCGCCCCACGCTGGTTGTATGAGTCACCCACCCCGGACGGATGGATCAAGAAACACTCGGAATGAAAACGCATGCCCCACTGCGTTTCAAAATTTATTTATTTAACCTAAATATTTTTCAGGGTGCAATAAAAAAACGGCTTTATTTGTTTTTCTTTTGCCGGAGTGTTTGATCTATGATTGCAAACCATATATAATCCAAAAAAATTATAACCGGACCACCGGGCAGGGGGTAAAAAATGGAACAGGGGGCAGTACAAAAAGAAACGGTTTTTAAAAAATACGCCGGCCATGTGTCCTCGCGCAAGGCGCAGTTTTTTTTGGATGTTCATATCGATTTTGTGCCGGGAAAGCGGGAGGGCCCCTTTATCTGGGACATTTCCGGAAAGAAACGGCTGATCAACTGCCACGTAAACGGCGGGGTGTTCAACCTGGGTCACCGGAACCCTGAAATCATCGCCGCATTAATCGATGCCATGCGATCCATCGATATCGGCAACCATCACCTGGTCAGCAAACAGAAGGCGGATCTGGCCCAAATGCTGGCCGGGCTTTCCCCGGAAGGAATGGCATACGTAATTTTCGGGGTGAGCGGCGGAGAGGCCGTGGATACCGCGATAAAAATCGCCCGCAAGGCGACCGGCCGGCGGGGGGTGATCTCTGCAATCGGTGGATATCACGGCCACACCGGGCTTGCCCTGGCGACCGGGGATGCAAAATACAGTGAGCCGTTTTTGTCGGGTTCCACCGATTTTCTGCAGGTGCCGTTCAATGACGTGGAGGCGCTGAAAAACCGCCTGAATCAGAATATCGCGGCGGTCATTTTTGAAACCATTCCCGCCACCCTGGGCATGCCCATACCGGATGAAGATTATTTTTATCAGGTCAAAAGGGTATGCGAGCAAAACGGGTCCCTTTTGATCATCGATGAGGTGCAGACCGGTCTGGGCCGGACCGGGCGGTTCTGGGGGATTTCGCATTACGGGATCGTCCCGGATATGATCGTTTCCGCCAAGGGCCTGGGCGGCGGCCTATACCCGATCACCGCCACCATCATTCAAAAGGACCTGGAAGCGGTGTTTCACGATGACCCGTTTATTCATATCTCCACCACCGGCGGCGCGGATATCGGCTGCCTGGTGGCGCAGAAGGTGATCGAGATTTCGTCTAAAGATGCCTTTTTGCAGCATGTCAATGAACTGGCCTTGGTGTTTGCATCCGGTGTGAAAGCCCTGGTTTCCAAATACTCAAAGGTTTTATCAGGGTTTCGCCAGAAAGGACTGATGTGCGGGCTCAAAACTACAAGCCCGGATCTCGGACCGCTGATGACCAAGGCCTGTTACGATGCCGGCCTGCTTTGCATCTATGCTGGCAACGACACGTCTGTTGTCCAGTTTTTGCCGCCGCTGATCATCGATCGGCCGCTTGCCGAGGAGATTGTTCAGCGCCTGGACCGGGCGCTGGAAACGGTCGGGGCGTTTGTGTAGGCCCCCAAGGTTGAGGTGGAAAATGGATGTGGATATCGGCCTGCTGCAAAACTTCGAGGACCAGCTGAACCCTTCGGATCCTGCAAAAAGCGGAATCCCCCCAAAGATCCTCGGATACGGTGAGATTTCAGCGACCTTTTCCATTGCGGATATGCCGGGGATGGCATTTAAGCGCATGCCCCCGTTTAACAGCCCGAAGGAGATTGCGGCCTACCGGTCGGCGGTGGATCGCTACTGCGAATTGTTAAATCAGGGCTGCGGCATTGATGTGGTGGCATACGGCTGTTATACCCTGACCAATTGTCATAACGAGCATATCTTCTACCTGGCCCAGCCGCGGCTTCCCGAAACATCCATCGGCAACTATATATTAAAACACGGCAGCATCCGCGAGCTGGAGATTATGATAGAGGCCGTGATGGCGGGGTTGATCCGCATTCACCAGTGGAACCGGGCGCATAACCCCAAAAAACAGATCGCGCTAGACGGGCAGATCTCCAACTGGAGCTTTCAGTTTGGGAAAGAAAACCAAAGCCGAGCGGTTTATTTTGATATCACAACCCCCCTGTTCCGGGTAAACGGAACGGAGCAACTGGACACCGAGATATTCCTGAAAAGCTGCCCCTCGTTTCTGGTGTGGCTGGTACGTTGGCAATTCCTTCAGGATGTTCTGGACCGTTACTATGACACGCGGATGGTGCTGATCGACCTGGTGGCCAATTTTTACAAGGAGGGGCGGGGAGACCGGATCGATACCGCCCTATCCCTCATCAATCAGCGGCTGGCCTGGCAGGATTTGGAACAGGGGATTGCCCCTTTGACCCGGCCGGAGGTGGATCGCTATTATAAAAACGATGCCTTTATCTGGAGCCTGTTTTTACATCTGAGACGGCTTGACCGGTTTTTTAAGACCCGGGTTCTGGGCAGGCGGTATAATTTTATTTTACCCGGAAAAATCAAACGATAGGTGGCGCTATGTGTGACACCCTTGTGCTTAAAAAAGACGGCGCTGTTTTTTTCGCAAAAAACAGCGATCGGGAGCCTGGAGAGGCCCAGCTTGTCGTACGGATTCCGGCTGTAAGAAACGACAGGCAGGCCAGGCTGAAGACCACCTATATCGAAATTGATCAGACCGCCGACCGTCACGGCGTGATCCTAAGCAAGCCCTTCTGGATCTGGGGCGCGGAAATGGGGGCCAACGACCGGGGCGTGGTCATCGGCAATGAGGCGGTGTTTACTCGGGGGATGGAAAAGACCCCCGGGCTGATCGGCATGGACCTGCTTCGCCTGGGCCTTGAACGGGGGGATACCGCCGAGCATGCCATGCAGGTCATCATTGAGATGCTTGAAACCTACGGCCAGGGCGGCATATGCGGGTTTCGGGACCGGCGGCTTCGCTATGACAGCAGTTTTATCATCGCGGATTCAGGAGAGGCATGGGTTTTGGAAACCGCCGGCCGGCATTGGGTGGCTAAAGCGCTTCGCTCCGCCTACAGCATCTCCAACTGTTTGACCATCGAAGAGGAATACGACCTCAAGTCCGAAGGCCTTGAGGACTTTGCAAGACAAAAGGGGCTTTTCTCAGGAAAGGGGCGGTTGAATTTCAAGAAAACATTTGACACCCGGTTTATCCCTTTTTTTGCCGCATCCCGGTATCGGCTGGGGTTAAGCAACAGCCGTCTCAAAGAGATGATAAACGGCGGCTCGATGCATTTGGGCAAAATGATGAACGCCCTGCGAAGCCATTTTAAAGAACCGTTCGCACCGGCGACCGGCACAAACCGGGATATCTGCATGCACGCCGGAGGGGTGATCAGAAGAAGCCAGACCTGCGGGTCCATGGTGTCGCGGCTGACCCCCAAGAATCAGTCCCATTTTTTTACAGGCACATCGGCCCCCTGCCTGTCTGTTTTTAAACCCGCCGGGTTTGACGCAGGCCTTGGCTTTTGCGTGCTCAACCCGGATGAAAAGACCGTTTCCGAATCCCTGTGGCAGCGGCACGAACAGGTTCATCGCCGGTTGATCTTCAATAAGAAGGCGCGGGAACAGGTGCAAAGCTCCATCATCGAAATGGAAAAAGACATTCTGGGGCTGTTTGAGCAATCCGGATTTGATATGAACGCAGCCCAGCTTCGAGCGGCCGACCGCATGGCCGCGGACTGGGAGGAGGCGCTGTATCGGAAATACAAGG